>NZ_JBSMXK010000058.1:0-1205 GCF_053761865.1 Enterococcus bulliens | reverse complement strand
ATTTTTGCGTACCGATCAAAGGAACACATGATCGAGGGGATTGGACTAGTGATCACTTCAGAAGAAGGGGTGATCGAAAACAATAATCGATTCACTCATTGGACACCAAATGTATTTCGCTATGGAACGTATGCTGATGAAGCCAGAATGTTTACAAAAGGTCATTCTGAGGACAATTTGCGTCAAATCAATACTTTCTTTGTTGATTTTGACACATTGGATCCAAACTTTGACTATGGAGAAATTATCTTGGCCAGTCACGAGATCGGCTTTATGCCGACAATGATTCTACGTACACCGCATGGATTTCAAGCTTTCTATGTACTAGACAAGCCTGCATACGTGACGAAGAAATCAAATTTTAAAGTGATCAATGTGGCCAAAATGATCTCAAAAAATCTAAGAAACAAATTTTCAAATGATTATCGGTTTCCAGTTGATGTAAATGCCAATCATTTTGGGATCACACGTATGCCTTCTGAAGAGAATGTTTTATTCTTTGAACCACAGTATCGTTATAGTTTCGAAGAATGGATCGACTGGTCAATGAGAGAAGATGCGGACAAAAAAGCGGAGATCAAAAACGTTTTTGTATTACCATCTACTCAAGAATTTCGTCAAGTCGATGAACCCTGGTTCCAGCTGTTGCTAAAAAGTCAAAAAATACAAGGTGAAAAGGGCGTATATGGTCGAAATAATGTCATATTCACCTTGTCTTTGGCATACTTTTCGTCAGGATACGAAGTAGAAGCATGTGAATTGACGATGTTAGAGTTCAATGACCGCTTGGCTAACCCTTTATCTGATCGAGAATTAACCAGAATCATTCGTTCCGCTTACTCCGGAAAATATCAAGCAGCGCACAGAGAAAAAATTGTCCTATTATGCCAAGAGTGGGTCGATGCCAATCTTTCTGAAGAGCAACTATTCAACAAAAAACGAGGTTGGTGGAAATTCAAGAAAGAAAGAGCTATTCGCAAGTATTCACATAGTCATGAATGGGCAGAAGATCTACTGTCTTATTTGAATGAGCAATCCTATGAAGAACAACCATACATTATTTCTACAAAAAAAGAGTTAACTGAACGTTTAGAGATCCCAAAACGTTCCCTGGACAAAGTACTGAAGCAGTTGAGAGAAGAGAACAAAATTCATTTTCGTGTTCGTGCTGGTCGTAATGGAGGGATTATTCTAGCTTCGATACA
>NZ_JBSMXK010000057.1:0-1229 GCF_053761865.1 Enterococcus bulliens | reverse complement strand
AAGAAATTGGTCCCCATTCGATGCGTAAGACTTTTGGCTATTTTTTGTACAAGCAAGGAACCAAAACAGAGATCATTCAGTCGCTGCTCAACCATTCTTCGCAACGGGAGACCTTACGCTATATTGGAATCACCCAGGAAGACAAAGACACTGCCGTAAAAAGTTTGGATCTGTGACAGACTAACGCACTATATAATAGAAGGAAAAATTCAAGAGGTGAGAAAATGAACGAAGAAAAGCGACCTGAATTTCCTGATAAATACCATTTATCTCGCAAAGAGTCAGTGTATTTATTGAAGAAAAACATTGTAGAATTGGTGTATAATGCGGGGAAATTCGAAGGGTTAAACACAACATTGTTACAAACAGAAGAGATAATTAAGTATAATCGGGCCAATAACGTGGCTGTAGATGATGTCTTGACCGTCGTTAACTTAAAAAGAGGCTTTGAAATGCTTTTAAACGACGTACAGGAACCCCTGATTGAGACAAGTAAGCGAATAAATCGGGTAGTTGCGGCGGAAGATGCGCTGTTTCCTGGTGAAATACGTACCGGTGGGGTAGAAGTATCGACTATTCAAGGAAGATATGTGCCACCAATGTTGACTGAAGATGAAGTAAAGAATAAATATGACGAGATACTGAATCAAGAGATATCAGAGACGGAAAAAGCCCTGCGACTGTTTCTATTCATTTCGAAAAATCAACTATTTTGGGACGGTAATAAGAGAACTGCGTTATTAACTGCTAATCAGATTATGTTTAGCCAAGGTTTGGGATTGTTGTCCATTCCTGAAACAAAATTTGCAAAGTTTAATGAACTTCTATCCAATTATTATAATAGTAATCTATTAGTGGATGAGTCAACTATAATTTCATATATGTATGAGCATTGTGTTTTTGGCATATATTACGGTTAAAAATTCCAGGTGGATACTAGCGAATACGCTATTCTCACCTAATTATAGATAATAAGGAGAATATAAATGGAAGTTTTTAAAGATGTTAGGGGAGCTATCGTAGGAATACTTGTTACAGCTATATTTACTAATAGAAAGAAAATAGTTACAAGAATTAAAGGATTTTTTTTGAGTAAGAAAAAAAGTCAAGTCCATAATCCTGTGTAAAATACTATACAATGTTTTACTGGTCTCTCATTGATCAAACTTAATATATTTTCTTGTAGAACTGAGCCATTCGTCATGAAGGTCCATAAGGACAGCTCCAAT
>NZ_JBSMXK010000056.1:0-1324 GCF_053761865.1 Enterococcus bulliens | reverse complement strand
GATTACGTCCATATAATTGTGTAAAAGATAAAAGGCCATGTAACAGCCCTTTTACGGTACAATGTTTTTAACCACAAAAACATACCCAGGAGGACGTTACATGACCCAAGTACATTTTACACTGAACAACGAAGAGGTTCAAAGTATTATTGAACATTCGGTAAAAGATGAAGTTTCTAAAAATATTTTGACCACTGTTTTCAACCAATTGATGGAAAATCAACGAACAGAATATATTCAAGCCGATGACTATGAACGTTCAGAAAGTCGTCAGAGTCAAAGAAATGGCTATTATAAGCGAGACTTTACGACTCGTGTGGGCACACTCGAGTTAAAAGTGCCTAGAACACGTGATGGTGAATTTTCACCGACGGTGTTTGAGCGTTATCAGCGAAATGAAAAGGCACTGCTCGCTTCAATGCTTGAGATGTATGTTTCAGGCGTTTCGACACGTAAAGTTTCAAAGATTGTTGAAGAGCTATGTGGAAAATCGGTATCGAAATCTTTTGTTTCTAGCCTGACTGAGCAGTTAGACCCGATGGTCAACGAATGGCAGAACCGTTCACTCTCAGGTACGAGTTATCCTTATCTGATGACTGATGTTCTCTACATAAAAGTCCGTGAGGACCATCGAGTGCTTTCTAAAAGCTGCCATATTGCGATCGGGATAACAGAAGGTGGTGATCGTGAAATCATTGGCTTCATGATCCAAAATGAAGAAAGTGATGACACATGGTCCATCTTCTTTGAATACTTAAAAGAACGCGGTCTACAGGGGACAGAACTCATCATTTCTGATGCCCATAAAGGCCTAGTGTCTGCAATTCGTAAGTCATTTACCAACGCAAGTTGGCAGAGATGCCAGGTCCATTTTTTAAGAAACATCTTCAGTTCCATTCCAAAAAAGAATTCAAAACCGTTTAGAGAAGCAGTAAAAGCGATCTTTAAGTTTACGGATATTGAACTCGCTCGAACAGCTAAGAATGCCTTAGTCGGTGAATATATCGACCAGTCTAAATATACAAAAGCTTGCGAAACATTGGATAATGGCTTCGAAGATGCCTTTCAATACACGGTTATCGGAAATGGTCACAATCGGCTAAAAAGCACCAACCTTCTTGAACGACTGAACCAGGAAGTCCGCAGAAGAGAAAAGATTATTCGGATTTTTCCCAACCGAACGTCTGCCAATCGATTAATTGGAGCTGTCCTTATGGACCTTCATGACGAATGGCTCAGTTCTACAAGAAAATATATTAAGTTTGATCAATGAGAGACCAGTAAAACATTGTATAGTATTTTACACAGGATTATGGACTTGACT
>NZ_JBSMXK010000055.1:0-1326 GCF_053761865.1 Enterococcus bulliens | reverse complement strand
CATCTTTTATAGGATGTTACTTTTCAGTGAATACATAGCTGATTAGAGGTAGACGCAGAGAACTGAAACATCTAAGTACCTGCAGGAAGAGAAAGAAAATTCGATTCCCTGAGTAGCGGCGAGCGAAACGGGAAAAGCCCAAACCAAGATGCTTGCATCTTGGGGTTGTAGGACTCCGATATGGTAGTATAATCAGATAGTCGAATGACTTGGAAAAGTCAGTCAAAGAGGGTAAAAACCCCGTAGACGAAATTTGGTTTGCACCTAGGAGTATCCTGAGTACGGCGGAACACGAGAAATTCCGTCGGAATCCGGGAGGACCATCTCCCAAGGCTAAATACTCCCTAGTGACCGATAGTGAACCAGTACCGTGAGGGAAAGGTGAAAAGCACCCCGGAAGGGGAGTGAAATAGATCCTGAAACCGTGTGCCTACAACAAGTCAAAGCCCGTTAATGGGTGATGGCGTGCCTTTTGTAGAATGAACCGGCGAGTTACGATTGCATGCGAGGTTAAGCTGAAGAGGCGGAGCCGTAGCGAAAGCGAGTCTGAATAGGGCGTTTTAGTATGTAGTCGTAGACCCGAAACCATGTGATCTACCCATGTCCAGGTTGAAGGTGCGGTAAAACGCACTGGAGGACCGAACCCACGTACGTTGAAAAGTGCGGGGATGAGGTGTGGGTAGCGGAGAAATTCCAATCGAACTTGGAGATAGCTGGTTCTCTCCGAAATAGCTTTAGGGCTAGCCTCGGATTTAAGAATGATGGAGGTAGAGCACTGTTTGGACTAGGGGCCCATCTCGGGTTACCGAATTCAGATAAACTCCGAATGCCATTCATTTATATCCGGGAGTCAGACTGTGAGTGATAAGATCCATAGTCGAAAGGGAAACAGCCCAGACCACCAGCTAAGGTCCCAAAATATATGTTAAGTGGAAAAGGATGTGGGGTTGCACAGACAACTAGGATGTTGGCTCAGAAGCAGCCACCATTTAAAGAGTGCGTAATAGCTCACTAGTCGAGTGACCCTGCGCCGAAAATGTACCGGGGCTAAACATATTACCGAAGCTGTGGAGTGTACCTTTGGTACACTGGTAGGAGAGCGTTCTAAGGGCGTCGAAGGTAGACCGTGAGGACTGCTGGAGCGCTTAGAAGTGAGAATGCCGGTATGAGTAGCGAAAGACAGGTGAGAATCCTGTCCACCGAATGACTAAGGTTTCCTGGGGAAGGCTCGTCCGCCCAGGGTTAGTCGGGACCTAAGCCGAGGCCGACAGGCGTAGGCGATGGACAACAGGTTGATATTCCTGTACTCGTTGTTTTTGTTTGAGC
>NZ_JBSMXK010000054.1:0-1343 GCF_053761865.1 Enterococcus bulliens | reverse complement strand
TTTTTAGTCTGTTCGAATACATGATTACAGTTATTATAACACGAAATCGTGTGTTTAGGGGGAGTAAAAAAAAGAACCCTATAGGGATAGGATTCTTGATACATGATTTTATACAATTTCATGTATTGAACAAATACAATCTAACAAAGGGGTGCCAAAATGTCATACGACTACAGAAAAGGGAAAAAAGAAGCAAAACGAATCGATGATTTCCTCTCGTATACTTATTTTATTGTTATTCTCTAATTTATATTGTGATATAATAAAAAAAATTACATATTATAATAAGAAAGAGTGATTAACATAAAGAAAATAATAAAAAAAGTGGGACTTTTTGTAATTAATTTATCTGCTGTCATTTTATTTTTATTTGTTATCTTTATGGCTGTAGTGTTGTCTTTTTCAATAGCAAACTATCTTTTTAGTGGATTTATTGAAGACTATGTTATAGATACAGAGTTTTATAATTTTATTACAAATATAAATTATAAAACTATTTTCACTGGTTGGTTCAATTTTTCGTTTTTGATTTTTTTATTGTTTTTCCCTTTTACAGTAATATTTAGCTTACTAGATGACTATTTAGTGCTAATTCAGCTTAAGTGGTTCAATAAAATGATGAAAAATATATTAAAGTACAAAAAATTGTATGAAGCTTTTCTTATGAAAGTATGGTTATATGTTCCAATTATATTAACTATTCTACTTAATATTCCAAGTGATAATATAGATTACTTAATATTACTTTTCTCTGCTATATTTGCTTTGAATAGTCTAAAAAACAATCTATCTTTAAAAATAAAAAATTATGTAGATTCTAAATTACTGAAATCCTAAAAAAAAGAACCTCCATAAATCAAGGTTCACAATACACGATTAAAGCAATTTCATGTATGTTAAA
Organism: Enterococcus bulliens; assembly: GCF_053761865.1. Classification (NCBI taxonomy): domain Bacteria; kingdom Bacillati; phylum Bacillota; class Bacilli; order Lactobacillales; family Enterococcaceae; genus Enterococcus; species Enterococcus bulliens. The sequence goes on along the minus strand of NZ_JBSMXK010000054.1, from coordinate 442 downwards.
AGTTATATTTATTATAATAGTGATTATGTCTACCTAAGGGTTAAATAACTATTTTTATGTTCTAATATGACTTATCAAGATATTTTAATATAGCATTTTTCATAGAATCATGTTTTTCGGAATTATAAGCTGTTTCTTTGTCAAACCAGTTAGATTGATCATAGAGCCATACAGGCATTTTTTTTCTTTCTTCACTTTCCCAATTATATCTAGGAAAAATATGAGCATGTAAAAATTTGTCTGTATTGCCTAGAAGGTTCTGTTGCAAAGTTTTAAATAAAGAATAAAATCCCTTACGGTATCTATGATTTAAGTTGGGATTCCCAATAATACCTTGATTTCAGTACAGACCGAAAACCCGAAGAGAGTGCCTTCTTTTCGGGTTTTCTTATATAATCCTCGAATGGCTTCCATACCTTTAATCGTGGTAGAGGCAGTGCGT
>NZ_JBSMXK010000052.1:0-1498 GCF_053761865.1 Enterococcus bulliens | reverse complement strand
GGCTCTATACTTTTTGATGTTGGTGGATGACACCAGCATCTTTTTTATTTTGAAAAACAATAGAAAAGACACCTTGAAATCCTTTAGAATTAATTTGACGAACCAATCCAAAAGGAGGAATCAAGATGTCTCACACTCAGCTTATCAAAGAAATGTTGGATATTCTAGACTTATCGATTACTTTTTCCGAAAACTGTCTCACAAAAGAAAAATACAAAGGACAAATCTGTCATATTTATCATGGAAGTTTGACCTACACCGCCCAAGAATGTATTCATTGTAACCATAAAATTGCTTCAGATATTGTACGTTGGGGAACCACAACCGTCCGGTTGTTAATGAACGATGTTTCTGAATACCGTACATACCTTGAACTAAAAAAACAACGCTTCAAATGTAAAGCTTGTCAGCGGACATTCGTTGCGGATACTTCTGTTGCGAAAAAGCACTGTTTTATCAGTGAGAAAGTCCGCTGGTCTGTTGTGACTCGTTTAAAAAGGAATACCTCAATGACTGAGATTGCCGCTCAAAAAAATCTGTCTGTCTCTTCTGTTTACCGTATTATGAAGCGGTTTTATCGTCCATTAAATCCTTTTCGAACAACGTTGCCTAAGGTGCTTTGTTTTGATGAATTCAAATCCGTCCGGGGTGTTTCAGGTGCCATGAGTTTCATCATGATGGATGGAAAAACACACCGCCTATTGGACATTGTCGAGAATCGGCAACTGCCTTTTCTAGAGCGTTACTTTTGTCATTTTCCAAGAGAAACGCGCGAAGCGGTCGAATGGATTGTGATCGATATGTACGCCCCTTATGTGTCGTTAGTTAAAAAGATGTTTCCAAACGCTCAGCTGATCATTGATCGGTTTCACATTGTCCAGCATATCAGTCGTACTTTTCGCAATCATCGAATCAAAGAAACGAACCACCTGTTAAAGAGCAAAGAACAAAAACTATACCAGCTGGGCAAACAACTAAAAAGATACTGGAAACTCCTTCAAAAAGACGAAAGTAAGCTTGATTATACTCGGCACCTTTGGCGGTCTGGCTTCAAAACACATTTAACAGAAACCGAGATTGTCGATCGTCTACTGAAGGGATGTCCTGCTTTGCGTACGGGCTATCAGTTATACCAAGACTTTCTTTATGCTGTAAGGAAGCGAGACCACGCATCGTTTGAAGAACTGCTTACCAACAACGACGTACTTCCCGATGGGTATCGGACAACCTTAAGAACATTCCAGAAATTTCTTCCACAAATCAAGAATGCTTTAAAACAACGTTATTCAAATGGGCCGCTAGAATGCCTAAACAACCATATCAAAGTGTTAAAACGAAATGCCTATGGCTTTCGTAGCTTTTATAATTTCAAGTTGCGTATCATGATTCGTCACGGTAGTGCATTGCTTTTAAACTAAAAAAGATCAAGAGGAAATAATCCTCTTGATCTCCAATAATTCTAAGATTTCTCTTCACCAACATCATTTGACAAAGAGCC
>NZ_JBSMXK010000050.1:0-1986 GCF_053761865.1 Enterococcus bulliens | reverse complement strand
AAACGAGTAAGTTACGGATTTAAATCCTTTGACAATATGAGAACGAGAATTTTTATGATGAATCAATTAATCGTCATAAAATAACAAAAAAATCAGAGGAAGCAGATTTCTCTACTTCCTCTGATTTGTAAAATTTCTCTTCATCAGTCCTTATTGACAAAGAGCCATTATTTTTTATTTCAGTAAATACAAAAAAAGCATTCAATCATTTGATTGAATGCTTAATGATCCGTACGGGAATCGAACCCGTGTTACCGCCGTGAAAGGGCGGTGTCTTAACCGCTTGACCAACGGACCATATTAACGGAGAAGGAGGGATTTGAACCCTCGCGCCAGTTTCCCGACCTATACCCTTAGCAGGGGCACCTCTTCAGCCACTTGAGTACTTCCCCAAAACCAAAATGGTTTTATTATAAAACTAGTGGGCCTAAATGGACTCGAACCATCGACCTCACGCTTATCAGGCGTGCGCTCTAACCAGCTGAGCTATAGGCCCATAAAAACTAAAAGCGGGTGACGAGAATCGAACTCGCGATAACAGCTTGGAAGGCTGTAGTTTTACCACTAAACTACACCCGCAAATCGAATGGCGCGGGACAGAATCGAACTGCCGACACATGGAGCTTCAATCCATTGCTCTACCAACTGAGCTACCGAGCCAAGATAAGCGGTCCCGACGGGATTTGAACCCGCGATCTCCTGCGTGACAGGCAGGCATGTTAACCCCTACACCACGGAACCATATTAGTTTTTAATTGCGGGAGCAGGATTTGAACCTACGACCTTCGGGTTATGAGCCCGACGAGCTACCAGACTGCTCCATCCCGCGATAATATAAAAGGAGGATAAGGGATTCGAACCCTTGCACGGTTTTACCCGCCTGACGGTTTTCAAGACCGTTCCCTTCAGCCGGACTTGGGTAATCCTCCATAAAAAGCTGATGATCCGTACGGGAATCGAACCCGTGTTACCGCCGTGAAAGGGCGGTGTCTTAACCGCTTGACCAACGGACCATGTTATTATTAATGAAACTAAGTGGGCCTAAATGGACTCGAACCATCGACCTCACGCTTATCAGGCGTGCGCTCTAACCAGCTGAGCTATAGGCCCATAAAAACTAAAAGCGGGTGACGAGAATCGAACTCGCGATAACAGCTTGGAAGGCTGTAGTTTTACCACTAAACTACACCCGCGTGGCGGTCCCGACGGGATTTGAACCCGCGATCTCCTGCGTGACAGGCAGGCATGTTAACCCCTACACCACGGAACCATATTAGTTTTTAATTGCGGGAGCAGGATTTGAACCTACGACCTTCGGGTTATGAGCCCGACGAGCTACCAGACTGCTCCATCCCGCGATAATATAAAAGGAGGATAAGGGATTCGAACCCTTGCACGGTTTTACCCGCCTGACGGTTTTCAAGACCGTTCCCTTCAGCCGGACTTGGGTAATCCTCCGTAAAATAACAATGATAAAAAGTTCTTACAATGTCGCAATGGACCTTGTAGGACTCGAACCTACGACCGGACGGTTATGAGCCGTCTGCTCTAACCAACTGAGCTAAAGGTCCAGGCTCTTAAAAAAATATCGCGGCGAAGGGGATCGAACCCCCGACCTCCCGGGTATGAACCGGACGCTCTAGCCAGCTGAGCTACACCGCGAAAATCAAATTAAATATTAAAATGATAATGGAGCCTAGCGGGATCGAACCGCTGACCTCCTGCGTGCAAAGCAGGCGCTCTCCCAGCTGAGCTAAGGCCCCTTTAAAACTTTAGATCGGGAAGACAGGATTCGAACCTGCGACCCCTTGGTCCCAAACCAAGTGCTCTACCAAGCTGAGCTACTTCCCGAATATATAACGCGCCCAAGAGGAGTCGAACCCCTAACCTTTTGATCCGTAGTCAAACACTCTATCCAATTGAGCTATGGGCGCATAATGCCGAGGACCGGAATCGAACCGGTACGGTGATCACTCACCGCAGGAT
>NZ_JBSMXK010000049.1:0-2090 GCF_053761865.1 Enterococcus bulliens | reverse complement strand
CTTGATTCCTCCTTTTGGATTGGTTCGTCAAATTAATTCTAAAGGATTTCAAGGTGTCTTTTCTATTGTTTTTCAAAATAAAAAAGATGCTGGTGTCATCCACCAACATCAAAAAGTATAGAGCCGTAAAACAGAGGTGAGACCATTGCTAAAAGTAGCAGTGGTCTCATCTCTTTTTTTGCACAAGTCATATTTGATTGTTTCGTTATTTTAATCAGGATAAAGTTCTTTTTTTTTCATGCTAAAGAGTGATTCTTTCTTCTCGATTTTCACTTTCTTCGTTTAACTTTTGGTAAATACTTCTGTCAGAAAAAGCTCTAGGTAGATACACGAAAGCAGATAAAAAGCCTAACTTTTGCAACAGTTTATGCTGTCGTTCAAAGTTAGGCTTTTACAGTTTATAAATAGCCCTTTCTATCCATGAATCACATCAAGTAATGTCTGGAATAAGATTGCACTAGAAGCTGCTCCTGGATCAATGTGTCCAATCGCCCGCTCCCCTAAATAAGAAGCACGTCCTTTTTTTGCGACCAAATTTTTAGTATGTTCTTTGGCATTTTCGATGACGTCTGCGGTTAGCTGATTGTTTTTTAATGCTTCCGTAACAGGCAACCAAACATCTAGCATTGTTTTATCCTCTGCTTCAGCTTTTCCTCTTGCTTGTATCCCATTTGTACCTTCTTCGATGATTTTCCCTAATTGCTCTTGTGAATTGATGACGTCAACATCCTTTGTCGCTTTCATCATGTTCATGAATGCTGAACCATATAGCGGACCTGAAGCTCCTCCAACTTTGGAGATCATTGCCATCGAAAGAACTTTAAAGGTATCACGGTTCTGTTGCAAAGTTTCAATACTGAGTACAAAAGTCCCATTCTGATACTTTGACTATGCTGGTATACCCATCAAAACTTTAATTTCAGTAGATACCGAAAAGCCGAAGAGAGTGCCATTTCTTCGGTTCTTTTTATATATTCCTCGAATGGTCTCCATGCCCTTAATCGTGGATGAGGCAGTCCGGAGACTTCGATAAAATTTATTCCGTCGCTTAATTGGTCGATGATCTTGTTCTATTAAATTGTTCAGGTATTTAATGGTACGATGTTCTGTCCCTTGATAAAAGCCGCCGTATTCTTTTAGTTTCTTAAAGGCACTTGTAATAGAGGGGGCTTTATCTGTGACTACAACCTTCGGTTCATCAAACTGCTTCACTAACCGCTTAAGAAAAGCATACGCTGCTTGTGTGTCCCGTTTTTTACGTAACCAAATATCCAAGGTTAAACCATCTGCATCGATGGCTCGATACAAATAATGCCATTTTACTTTAATTTTGATGTACGTTTCATCCATTTTCCATGAATAGAAGGACTGTTTATTTTTCTTTTTCCAGAGATGATAGAGGATTTTACTGTATTCTTGAACCCACCGATAAATCGTAGTGTGACAAACATTTATTCCACGGTCATAAAGCAATTCCTGAACTTCACGATAGCTCAGATTGTAACGTAGGTAATAACCAACAGCGACAATGATGACGTCTTGTTGGAATTGTTTGCCTTTAAAATGATTCATCTCTCAAGCCTCACTAACCTTTTTTCTTACATTCTACAATAAATACAGGAAATTAAAAAACTTCGCAACAGAACCTTTTAAGTTAACGACGGTCAGGACATCATCTACAGCCACATTATTAGCTCGATTATACTTGATAATCTCTTCTGTTTGTAACAACGTTGTATTTAACCCTTCAAATTTTCCCGCATTATAAACCAGTTCCACCATGTTTTTCTTCAATAAATACACAGACTCTTTGCGAGATAAGTGGTATTTATCAGGAAATTTCGGACGCTTTTCTTCGTTCATCTTCTCACCTTTTGAATTTTTCCTTCTATTATTATATAGGGCATTATTCTGTCATAGATCCAAACTCTTTACTGCGGTATCTTTGTCTTCCTGGGTGATCCCAATATAGCGTAAGGTCTCCCGTTGCGAAGAATGGTTGAGCAGCGACTGAATGATCTCTGTTTTGGTTCCTTGCTTGTACAAAAAATAGCCAAAAGTCTTACGCATCGAATGGGGACCAATTTCTT
>NZ_JBSMXK010000048.1:0-2778 GCF_053761865.1 Enterococcus bulliens | reverse complement strand
GCGAATATCGATAGGTAAACTTTTGAAATAATCTCCAGTTTTTCCCCCGATCCACACCGTGCATGCGATTTTCACCGCACACGGCGTTCTATCAACAAATTAAACCTTTTTTTGTTTTCCTAAGTCTCGCAACCAAATTAATAATGTAGTGAAGTGTTTCTAACTAGCAACCTTAATCTATTTAGCTTTTTGATTTGTTCATCATTAAGATTTAACAAGGTCATATATCGCTGAATAGTATCTCCCTTGGTAGCATGTATTAGAATGTGAACTTCAGATTTAACAATAGTCAAGTTACTATACTTGTCATCTTTAGATACATGATAAGGTATCTTATGATGACAATGCATATCTAGAACATTTAGTTCTTCACCCGTTACCGAACACTTACCCGACTGAGCTATAAACAATGAGATACGATTATCGTTAAATTCCACTGTTGCTCTATCGCTGACTACAGGATTGCTCCTGATCCAACGAAGTGCTATTTCAGATACGGCTGATTGATTACGATGAATGAGTTTACGCCCCTCAGGAGTATATTTATTAATTTTAACTTTAAGGTACATTGGGTTCCTATGTTGTACAAAACTAACTGGTATAATTGGGCGTCCTGTCAGGTATCTAATATTCTTTGACTGGACGTAGTTCAATATCCCTTTATCTTTACCAGTATATTTACCCGTTTTTGTCAATCCATCAATAGACAATCGATTTCTCATTGTCAGAAGAACTGAGTAATGCATCTTTTTAAAGTCTCTATTAACGTGAGTTGCTATTCGATAGTAACCGTGCATGCCAATAACTTTACTATTATAATTTCCTATAGCTCTGATAGTATTAATGCTATTAGGTGATTTTTTGATTTCCTTGATTTGCTCTTTTAGTTCTATTCTCATACGGTTAATTGCTTTATCTGAAACATGAGAATGCATTACATATCTATTTTTCCCTTTTCTTTCTAGTTTCAAGTTGAAACCTAGAAACTCACTAGTTTCCTTACGAAGGTTCGTGATTTTGGATTTTTCAATAGATACGGGTAAATGCAATCGTTGTTCCAACCATTGTATCGAAGCATGATAAAGTTGTTCAGCCGTTTTTCGGTCATGGCAAAATAATTTAAAATCATCTGCATAACGAACTATATAGAACTCTTTTAGTTTTGTATGTGAGCGCATTTTCCTATGGTGATTTCCCATATGCTCGGTTCCATTAGCATTGTATTGTGTCTTAATTTCAGACATATGCCTTGTTTCCCATTGTTCCGATACCCACCAATCAAATTCACTAAGATTAATATTGGCTAATAATGGGGATAAAATCCCACCTTGTGGTGTCCCCTTTTCGGGAAATTGAATAGTACCATTAGGCAATACAACTGGAGCTTTTAGCATTTTGCGGATAATAGTGAGAAGTTCCTTATCCCGTATACCCATAGTCCACATTTGTCGCATTAATTTTGAGTGCCAAACTTCATCGAAGAAACCTTGAATATCTATATCAACACAATATCCCATTTTTATAATATTCATCTTCTTGGCACAATCAGCAATTGCATGTTCGGCAGACCGATTAGGTCTAAAACCGTGACTATGTGGATTAAATTTCGCTTCACATATTGGTTCTAATACTTGCAAGATACATTGTTGAGCTACCCTATCCCAAATAGAAGGAATTCCTAATGGTCTAGTTTTTCCATTTGGTTTGGGAATTTCAGTTCGCTTAACTTCTCTTGGTTTGTAAAATTTGAACCGTTTCTTAACTATATCAAGGTATCTTTCAGTTGTTAGTTTTTCAATATCTTTAATGGTTTTACCGTCAATACCTGCCGTAAGACTTCCTGAGTTGCGCTTTATATTACGATACGCAAGCAAGATATTGTCATCGGATATGATAATTTTCATTAATGACTTGAAATTTTGATTTTCTACACTACGTTGATACAAGTTATCATAAGCTTCTTGCATTCCATAATACTCAGAATATCGAAGCTTATTATTTTTCTTGTTTCGGTGGTTGTTCATAGTTCGTCACCCCCTAGTTATTGGTTGTGACCTTTTGGTCTTACAGGAATCTATGGTTTGACTTAGGTTACTTAATAAATTGATTTAAATTTGTTGACTTGTGGCTATTCCTCCAGTTCCATTACAGAACCTTCACCGGTCATGCCACTACTTTCACCAAGATAAATATAAGTTATATACTACTACTTTCCTTATATCCGCTTCATTGCGTGTGTGCGCTCCACGTTCTTGGCTTCCCACGTTCCTTCAGTTTTATCAATGTAATAGCTTAGGTGCTGGCTTTTGCCCTGTATCACTTCAAGTGCCTATAACACTTCACGGAGTTTCATAAAAACAATTCTTACTCCACCGCATGATACCGTAGAGTGACATGATTTCTTCAATCATGTTCTACCCGACACATTTCTGTGCCTTAGGCGTTTAGGACAGTACATTCGCCAGTTCGTCAGTGCTTTTACACACATTCTCACCATACTATACTTTTTGCGACCTCCGGCATATTAGATACAGTTCCTACCTCTAGGAAATTTTCGTGCAGACCAATGTTTATCATTTCTGCTTACGGTATCCTTCTGCCGACTTCACCGAGCTTCATACCATTTCTTTTAACACGTAAGAAATAGCATGTCGGAGTATTAAGGGAGGCGTTTCAAGGCGTTACCCTATCATTCCACCTCTCAAACTGAAAGTTCTCCACTAACGTCTGTTAAGCCGTTAGTGTGCCTAGTCTTTTCAACTAGAAACATGTCGCACT
>NZ_JBSMXK010000047.1:0-2808 GCF_053761865.1 Enterococcus bulliens | reverse complement strand
TAACTGAACGTTTAGAGATCCCAAAACGTTCCCTGGACAAAGTACTGAAGCAGTTGAGAGAAGAGAACAAAATTCATTTTCGTGTTCGTGCTGGTCGTAATGGAGGGATTATTCTAGCTTCGATACATGGATTGATGCGCTCCGTTATCCAGCTAAAAAAAGAAAGGCGGGGGGCTTATTTCGCTGCGATCTCAGAAGCTTTTGGAAAAGAATACACGTTTGTCCAGACAGCACTGAAACGCTTGATAGATCCCAATAAGATCGGCGTGCAAACAGATCTGTTCATGATTGATACAGGTTGAAATTAAAAGGTGCAAATTGCCTATTACATTATATCTATGATACGTTCCTTCTTTTTCTCCGCCTTGCTTGCTGGTCTTAAGAAAGAGTAGTACTATTATTGCAAACGAAATAATATGGTGGGAGGTCTTTCTGACTATGAGTATTAATACCTTTGTATATCCCTACCCGATCAATGTTTTTATAATTTCGCGGCTAGGGATGACAGTAGAGCAATTTTGTGAATTACATGGATATAAGCAGAGTACAGTAGCAAGCTGGGTAACAAGGAATCGTGCAGTAAAAACGTTACCTTGTGATTTTTTATATTGTCTTAGTCTTTCTTCAGGCTGGTCGATGGATGATGTTTATCGTCATTTATTGGTATTGGAGGAGAGGTTTTTAAAGAGTATTGATCCAAAGAAGAAGAAAGAACAGGTGGACTGATTGATGACGGAGGAGGAGTTATCTGTTCTTAATAGAATCAAAGAATGGTCTGTTCTTTTGAAGATTTATTATGGTATTCTGTTCTTTTCATTTGTTACAGTAGGCTTAGTTTCTCTTTTGTTGACTCTTTTATCATTATGGACGAATATGATGCTATTTTTGTATTTACTTTTACTGTTTTTCTTAGGATTAGGGGGAGTAGGTACTGCCATTCTTGATGATTATAAGTGGTCATTGTTTAGTGGAATTTGTAGGAGAATGAAAAAAAGTGCAACTGTTGAGTCTTATGAATGCTGGAAGAAGGAAATGAATGTGTAGAGGTATACAAAAGAGCCTAGCAATAGATACTAGGCTTTTTCCTATGGCTTTAAAATGTATACAGGTGGAATATGAATGTTGTTTGGACGATCACCGTTTCTGTCAGATAAACGTTGGAAAGCGCCGTGTAGACCTTCTACCAAATGACTGGATGGCAATAAATTGTGCCAATTTGTTACGATTTGATTTAATTTGTTTAGTTTCTTTTGTCTTTCATTTCTTTTATTTTCCGTGTAGATAGCTAGAACATTCTCTAAGTATTGGGCCCACATTTTCAGTTTAATGAAGTCAACATGGTCTGCTACGAAAGCTAGTTTTTCCAATATGAGTTTTGATTCTTCAAAGTACCCTAAGTCCATTAAGCAGTCAGATAAGTTTCCCAAGCAGATAGGGTAATATTTCTTGTAAAAATGGTTGAATGAGTCCATGACATTGAAGTCAACAGCAAGTAGTTTTTGACTAACTATTTGCAGCTGGTCAATAGATAATGGGGTCATAAAGTCTGCGAAAAATTGGAAATCATAAGAAGTCGGGTACGTGACTTCTTATGATTTGATTTATAAGAGCCAGGGCTTTAGTGATATCGATTTTAGGAATTTGAGTAGTGTCATTTGATAAAAATTTCTCAAGCAGCATTCTTAAACGGATTAGTGTCAAATTATTGTTTTCGTTTCTAAAACATCCTTGTATAGCAAGATAGCTTGTTGAACATCATGATGTTCAACAAGGTTGTAACGTTTTTTTGAGTGTTGTTGTCTTCGGATATCGAATTCAAACAATCACTACTTATCACTAACAAGTCAATTATCAGATTGAACAGAAAAGTGGATTGACAGCTGAAGCAGTTGAAGAGCTCAAAGATTACTCAAATAAACAATTTCAAGGCTAGAGAACAAAAGCAAGAACAAACAATAGCTTTACAAAGAGAAGAAGAAAAATAAAGGAGAGTGAGCTATGAATTTTCTACAAAATAATTTCCAAACTTTATATTTAGGTGCAGCTGCAGGAGATATTCAAGGAAGAATTTCTGGAGCATTAACAACAGTTCAATCCGTATTGACAGGTATACAAGATCGTTAAAAAGCATTTAGATGAAGCGGAAACAATCGTGATTGCGACCGAGAAGGTGAAGCAATCGCCCGCTTGATTATCAACCTTTCGGGAAATAACCGGAAAACCATTAAACGTTTATGGATCAACTCGCTTGAAACTAGCGAAATCAAAAAAGGATTTCAAAATCTGAAGGACGGACAGGCGTTTTATTCCACTTACAAAGAAGCAGAAACCCGACAAATCGCTGATTGGCTGGTAGGAATCAATCTCACCCGTCTTTACACGCTTTATATGCAGAAAAACGGCATGAGAGGCGTGTTTAGCGTTGGACGCGTCCAAACCCCGACTTTGTTCTTGATTTACCAACGCAACGAAGAAATCAAACATTTCGTCAGCAAGCCATTTTATGAGTTGTATGCCACTTTCACACACTCGAATGGTAAGTACAAAGGGAAATACGGTTCTGTTGCAAAGTTTTAAATCTACTATCAAATAAGGTAGAATAATAGAAAAAGATAGCAGGAGGAATGACGATGAATCCTTTTAAAGGAAAGCAATTTCAGCAGGATGTGATTATTGTAGCTGTGGGCTACTATCTTCGTTATAACCTTAGCTATCGTGAAGTTCAAGAAATCTTATATGATCGTGGCATTAACGTTTCTCATACGACGATTTACCGTTGGGTGCAAGAATATGGTAAACTACTCTATC
>NZ_JBSMXK010000046.1:0-2888 GCF_053761865.1 Enterococcus bulliens | reverse complement strand
CACGATCATATAAGATTTCTTGAACTTCACGATAGCTAAGGTTATAACGAAGATAGTAGCCCACGGCTACAATAATCACATCCTGCTGAAATTGCTTTCCTTTAAAAGGATTCATCGTCATTCCTCCAGCTATCTTTTTCTATTATTCTACCTTATTTGATAGTAGATTTAAAACTTTGCAACAGAACCATTTGGCTTATTTTTTAAGGAGCTACTTCTGGAACGCCGTTTCTTTTATTCCATCTGTTGTCTGATATTTTTAGGGATCATGATGATTTCTGGTGTCAGATCTACAGGACAAAAAGTCTTGTCGATACACTGTTCCCAATAGGCTAAATGTTTTTGATCGATCCAATCTGTCGAGTCTTTAACTTCTTGACCACCTTCGCCTTGAATCGAGTACCAGTATAAGTATTCGTGTCCATCTAATACTTCACGAAAGATCGTTTCTACGTACATTTTTTCAGCTTCTAAAGTCAGTAAGGTTTCGTGCATATGTTCGTTTAAAAAGGCGAGCCATTCATCGACGAGATGAGAAGTTCCTTTTACGATGCGAAAACGAGTTAATTCAACGTTGATCATTTATCTTCTCCTTTTTAATACGTATAACGTAGTTCACTCAATGCAAGGATCTCTTTAACTAATATTTTATTTTCAGGATTTAAAGCAATACGATGTTTGAGCAAGCAATTGGAAACATCTAAATTGAAGCGACTCAAAATAAGTGGGAAAGCGTTCAAATCATTAGAAAATTCGATCACGTAGTTTGCAAACAATTCTCTTAATGGTCGTTCGTTAGAATCATTTAGATGTTTGATGAGTTCCATTAGATGATCGCACGCAATTTCAGTACGTTCCTTTCGACCATCGTACCAATTTACAGTTTTCATATTTATCACCCCTATACTTCAAGTTTACGCTTGATGGATCGTTTTTTTCAATAGTTTTGAAAAAAATTACAGTAAAAGTTATTCTTATAAAGTTTTGACTAAAAAAAACCACTAGTTAGACTAGTGAGTAAAAAAAGCAACAAGATTAGATATCATAGTTATTGAGCTAGAACTACAGATTTAGATAATTGAAAAACGGGTTTTGTTTTTGGTGTAAGGGTAAGTACAAAGATAACAATCGGCATATACATCATTGTCATGGATAAACGTTGATAAATTCCTGCGAAATCTAAGCCAATATATTGCGCATAACCATTTAGAAAAGCGCAAATAATCGACAGCGTACCAATAACAAAGAAGCGTCTTGCGAAAATAGGAGCCTGTTTATAGAGGACAAGTCCGATCAAAAATGGGAAGAACAACATTCCCAAGCTACCAAGAATCGAGGCAAGCTCATGGATCAAGGCAATATAACCTGTAGCACTATCGATACTAAACAATCCGGAAAATAAGCATTCACCAATCGCAAAACTTGCTAGAGCGCAGCTTACAGAAAGACTCTTTAGAGAAGATGTCTTACTTTTCAAGTAGTCCATCAATCCGACTAATCTCGAAAGTAAGCATGTTCCAGAAAGGATTGAAGCGATACTAAACGCATAATATACCGGGCTATTGACGCTACCTAATTCACTAATGACCTGGGTTAGTGAATTATACTCAGGATAAAATAATGCTAGAAGATAAGGTGTCGTAAAATCGATTAAGACAAATCCTAGCAATAAATAGCGAAAATGTTGTTTGATCATGTTCATCCTCTTCTTTCTCATAATGGTTCTTGTTTTATTGTTGTTCTTAGTGTAGCTGTATGAACTTAATTGAAGCTTAAGATAGAATAAAATGAAATAAATTAAACGAATGTACGGAGATCAATACGTATTTATATAATCTGTTTTCGGTTCCTATTATCGCAAAAACAATAAAATTATAAAAAATAAAAATACATCATCTAGCCAGTTGCTTTTTTGTTATACTAAAAAGAGTAAAAACAAAGGAGAGTTATCCATGTTAGTATTTGATTTAGACGATACCTTATATGATCAATTGATTCCATTTCAAAAAGCGTATGAGGATCAGTTCCATATGAAAGATATCAACGTTGAGGAGTTGTATCGATTAAGCCGCAAGTATGGCGATGAAGTGTTTGTTGCTTCAGAAACAGGGAAGATGTCCATGCAAGCGATGCATCGCTATCGCATTCAAAAGGCTTTTTTCGCATTAGGGCAGACGATCACGGATGCACAGGCAGATCAATTCCAAGCAAATTATCGAAATTATCAGCAACAAATCACGCTCAATCCATTCATGGAAGAGATCTTAGACTACTGTGTAAAACATCAAATCGAGATTGCATTACTCACAAATGGCGCCTCTAATTATCAACGTAATAAAATCAAACAACTGAAACTAGAGAGATGGTTTTTATCCGATCGTTTCTTTGTTTCCGGAGAGATTGGTGTCATGAAACCTGATCTAGCAATTTATTCTTATGTCGCACGTCAAGTCAATAAACAGCCTGAAGAATTGTACTTGATTGGGGACTCGTTTGAAAATGATATGGTCGGCGCTATAAATGCAGGGTGGCACACAGTTTGGTTAAATAAATACGATATAACTTTAGATCATCCACTTAAACCTGAAGTGATTTTTCCCACCAGTGAAGCTGTTTTAAACTGGGTACAAGAAAAAGGATAAAAATATGGTTGCGTTTACATTTTCATCATGCTATACTTTAGAAAATAAAACGTACAGGCATGTGACTGGTAATGCAGACAGGACCTCAAAACACGTGATAAAAGTAAACCCTTACTTTTATGGCTCTTTGTCAATAAGGACTGATGAAGAGAAATTTTACAAATCAGAGGAAGTAGAGAAATCTGCTTCCTCTGATTTTTTTGTTATTTTATGACGATTAATTGATTCATCATAAAAATTCTCGTT
>NZ_JBSMXK010000045.1:0-3716 GCF_053761865.1 Enterococcus bulliens | reverse complement strand
CCGAAAAGAAGGCACTCTCTTCGGGTTTTCGGTCTGTACTGAAATCAAGGTATTATTGGGAATCCCAGCTTAAATCATAGATACCGTAAGGGATTTTATTCTTTATTTAAAACTTTGCAACAGAACCGTTTGCTTCATAACTAGCGTTCAAAAAAACTAAAAATGTATCATAAAAAGAAGGCACGCTTATAAACATGCCTTCTTTTATTTGTTGTGTTATTTAACTTTCATCAATCGTAATCCGTTTAATGTTACTAAAAGCGTTGCTCCCATATCTGCTACAATAGCAATCCATAGTGTTAGCCAACCTGGTATGACTAGTAGTAGAGCTAATAGTTTTATACCTAATGAGAAGGTGATATTTTGCTTAATTACTTTTAGAGTTTGGCGGCTAAGTCTAACAATGAATGGTAATTTTTGTAAATCGTCGCCCATTAGAGCAACATCAGCAGTTTCGAGAGCCGTATCTGTTCCTGCACCGCCCATTGCAATACCAACCGTCGATGCAGCTAATGCTGGTGCATCATTAATGCCGTCGCCCACCATTGCTACTTTATTATAAGTTGTCCGCAACGCTTTAATCGAATCTAATTTTTCTTGAGGCATTAGATCTCCTTTTATTTCAGCCACACCTAATTGCTTACCAATAGATTCAGCGGTTTTAGTATTATCACCAGTAAGCATAATAGTGTGTTCAATTGACAACTTGTGGAGTTCAGAAATAACGGCAGCACTTGAATCTCTTACTTCATCTGCGACAGCAATTACTCCTAAAATTTGTTCGTCAGTACCGAAATACATGGCGGTTTTCCCTTGTTCTTGAAATTGTCTGTATTGTACTTTGACCGCTGTTTCTTCGATTACTGATGCAGAAAACAGTTTAGGGCTTCCAATATAGTAACGTATGTTTTGATGTATACCTGTAAGTCCTTTACCTGTGATAGATTGGAAATCCTCGATTTGTATTGACTTGTAATCCACATTAGTTTTATCCGCTTCGTTTAAAATAGCAGAAGCTAATGGGTGTTGAGAAAGAGATTCCAACGATGAAATAATCGATAGATAATTTATATCAGTTTCAGAACTGGTTGCAATGAAATCCGTTACGACAGGCTTTCCTTTTGTTAAGGTTCCAGTCTTATCGAAAGCAATTGCTCTCAAATGACCAATTTCTTCCAGATAGACTCCGCCTTTTACTAAAACACCATTTTTTGCTGCATTACCAATAGCCGAAACAATTGAAACAGGTGTTGAGATCACTAATGAACAAGGACATCCGACAACTAAAATGGATAACCCTTGGTAAAGCCATTTATTCCAGTCACCACCAAAGAATAGCGGAGGAACAACCACTATCAAAAGGGCCATAATAATTATGAATGGCATATAGTATTTTGCAAATTTATCTACAAAGGCTTGTGCAGGAGCTCGTTCTCCTTGCGCTTCTTCAACTAAGTGAATGATTTTGGCAATCGTTGTATCCTTTACTTTTTTTGTTACTTTGACTTCAAGAATACCTTCTTCATTTAGTGTTCCTGCAAACACTTCATCATCTAACTGTTTTTCAACAGGAACCGATTCTCCTGTTATTGCTGCTTGATTTACTGAAGAATGACCGTTGATAACAAGCCCATCCATGGCTATTTTTTGTCCGGGTTTAATGATCATAATATCGTCGATATCGATTTTATCGACACTGACTAATTGCTCTACATTGTTTCTCCTGATAAGAGCTTCTTTGGGAGCTATATCCATAAGAGAACGAATCGACTGTCTTGCTTTATCCATTGAAAATCGTTCCAAAGCTTCGCTAATAGCAAATAGTATTACTACAATAGAACCTTCGGCCCATTCTCCAATAAATGCGGCCCCAATAATTGCAATAGTCATTAAAGATTCCATGGAGAAGTCCAATTTGATCAAATCAGAGAACCCTTCTTTAAATAAATCAAATCCACCAATTATTATTGCCAATATATAAAGAGCTTTCGTTAATAAATGATCTTCGCCCAATGATAGTTGGGAAATCACAGCAACAAGTATAAAACCAAGAGAGATGATTAAAGCGATATTCCGTTTAATAAAAGACTCTTTTGATCTAACTTGTTCATCATTTTCTTGATCACCACGAATGATAAGATTTTCGAAGGCTCCCGCTTCTTCGAGTTCTTCAATTGTTGTTTGGCCTTCTACTGAAATCTTACTTGCACCAAAGTTTACTGTTGCACTCGTAACTCCTGGCAACTGCTTTACATTTTTTTCAAATTTACCTGCACAATTTGTACAGCTTAATCCTTCTATTCGATAGGTTTTTTCGGTCATTTTCTCACTCATGCTAGTACCTCTTCTTTAAAATTTACGCCAAGCTCCATAAGATTTAAGATTTTGATATTTTTAATAAAATAGTAGACTAACTTACCATCCTTGTGACTATCAACTACTCCCAATTTTTTTAAGGAGTTCAGATGGTGTGAAGTTGTTGCGACCGAAGCATCAATGATATTAGCAATATCACAAACACATAGCTCATCTTCATGAACTAAAGCATGTACAATTTTAAGTCGATTTTCATCTGACAATATTTTAAAGAAACCACTTACTGACGGAGTATCAAAGTTTGCTAGTTTAGATTTAGCACGATTAACTTTGTCTTCATGAATACAAGTTATTTCACAAATTTCATTATTCATACGATCATTCCTTTACATTCAAATGTTTGTTTGAATGTATTGTATCAGAACATCCATCTATATTCAAGTGAATGTTTGAATGTTCATAAAATGATGCGTTTCTGGACATAGTGTTTTTTTATCTAGTTTTCAAAATTTCAACTCCTTTTCGTGTTCATAAACTCATATCAAAATCTATGTTCAATTATACTAGCGAATTAAAGTTATGTTACAATAGATTTTATAAAGGAGTGATTTTTTTGAAAATAGGATACGCCCGGGTCTCTACTGGTTTACAAAATTTGGATTTACAAGAAGATAGCTTAAATAAATTTGGCTGCGAAAAAATTTTCACAGATCATATGAGTGGTGCAAAAAGTAATCGGCCAGGATTAGAAACAGCCATTGATTTTGTTCGATCTGGAGATACACTTGTCGTTTGGCGTTTAGATCGTCTTGGCAGAAATATGGAAGACTTGATTTCAATCGTCAATCGTTTGAATGAACGAGGTGTTAGTTTTCATAGTCTTCAAGAAAATATAACAATGGATAAATCAAGTTCTACTGGACAGCTTATGTTCCATTTGTTTGCAGCATTTGCGGAATTTGAACGAAATCTAATTTTAGAAAGATCTGCGGCAGGACGAGCGGCAGCTAGAGCAAGAGGGCGATTTGGAGGTCGTCCTGAAAAATTAAAAGCACAAGACTTAGAATTACTAAAGACTCTAGTTGATAGTGGAACACCGATTAAAACTATTGCCGAACGTTGGAATGTTTCTCGAACAACGATTTATCGTTATTTAGATAAAATGGAGGAAAAAAATGGAAAAACAAATGCTCACTAGTTTTTCAGACCAGCAAAGAACAGATGCGATGAAAAAATATAAAATTATTGAGCCTTATCTTAATAAACAAGAAACGGTTCTGTTGCAAAGTTTTAAATCTACTATCAAATAAGGTAGAATAATAGAAAAAGATAGCAGGAGGAATGACGATGAATCCTTTTAAAGGAAAGCAATTTCAGCAGGATGTGATTATTGTAGCCGT
>NZ_JBSMXK010000044.1:0-4335 GCF_053761865.1 Enterococcus bulliens | reverse complement strand
CCGAAAAGAAGGCACTCTCTTCGGGTTTTCGGTCTGTACTGAAATCAAGGTATTATTGGGAATCCCAGCTTAAATCATAGATACCGTAAGGGATTTTATTCTTTATTTAAAACTTTGCAACAGAACCTAATTTTTTATATAAATCTATTCTTTCCATATCAAATTGCTTATTGTTGATGTTTACCATGTGAGACATTCCATTTAAATTAATACTCTGTCTTGTTAAATCTTCCAATTTCTTTTCATCTAAAGTACTAATAGTATTTAGACTATCAGAGGGATTAAACTCTTTGTTGTCTATCGTATTCTCAATTCTCATTGTCAGTGCAACCAAATTATTTGCTAGTAAATGAATCACCTTACCTTTTTTATAATTCTGAGTATCCACTAATATTTCTGCCCTTTCCCCGGGCGCTAAAAGTAGTTTACTAAGTTTAACAGAAGTATTCAGAAAACCACCATCTGTAGCAATTTGGTAGAATGATTCGTCATTATCCAAATTAAAAGTGAAGTTTCTTGCATTGGATCCATTAACAATTCTATACCTCATCCATCGGCTTTTTATCTCAACGTATGGATTGATTGTGCCATTAGTAAGCAACGTCTCCCCTTTTGTTCCATCAGAGTTAAAATCATTTTCATAGTTAATTTGATTAGTAGAACTGAAAGATTTATCTTGCACAATCAAGGGAATGTCGTCGACACCATATTTGGAAGGTAAATCTAATAATTTTGAGTTGCCATCATCAATATACATCAAACCTGCTAAACCCTTATAAACTTGAGATGCTGTTTCTCCTTCCGGATGGGGATGAAACCAGAGTGTAGAAGCTTCTTGATCAACCTCGAATGTTACACTTTTTTTCTGTCCTGCTTCTATAATCTGATGTGGACCTCCATCTGCATCAGAAGCTACTTTCAAACCGTGCCAATGAAAAGATGTGCTAGCATCAAGATTATTGGTTGTATTGATAGTAACTTTTTGTCCTTTTTTCAGTCTAATAACTGGCCCTAAAAAATCCCCGTTATAGCCTAATGTTTCAGTTTTTTTTCCATCCATGATTTGAACTTCCCCGTTTTGAGTAACTATATCATATGTCACATTTTCTTTGCTTTTTGAAGATGGTTCAAGAACAGGGGGAATCAATAGTTGTCTCTCCGTTTGGTGTACTACCTTCAAATCAGCTTCTTGATTATCCCCCATCATATTGGACATTCTACTTGAGATTTGTCGTTGTTCTTCTTGATAGATAACTTCAGCATGCTCCTCCTTGTTCTGCTGTTGAATCAATATGAAAATACCGCCTAGGGTCAATATTGATATTGTTGTTGCTGCTAACCAAATATATTTATTATTCTTCAACCCATCATCTCCCATATCTATTATGTATTTACCATAAAAAAAATATGTGGAGATTTCGTGTCGATCCTCCCACATATATTTATATTTATATAGATATATCTATAGTTACAGTATACTTTGTATTTTTTAGTAGTTGATTTAAGAATGTTAATGTTAATTTTGAATCAGCATCGAAAGTAACTGTACCTCTAGCCAAGTCAACTATTTTTACACTGACTGTTGGCTCTGCTTCCAAAGCATTTCCTACTTTTGTTGCACACCCTGAGCAATTCATTCCACTTATTCCAAATACCTTTATCTCAGTTTTTTTTCGAATCTAAGCGTCATAACCAATGTCTTGAATAGCTGTTATAACTGTATGATTAGACAAAACACCTTCATCATATTCCAATTTTAGAACCTCAGTTGTTAAGTTAACTTTAGCGAAATATACTCCATCCAACTCATGAATTTTTTTCTCTATTGTTGTTGCGCAAACTGCACAAGTCATTCCATAAAGATTATATTTTGAAATCATTGAATTCCTCCGTGTCAGAACGTTTAACCAATCCGTTTAAATAGTAGCTTACTTCTGAGATACAACCTTCATCCATTCCAGAAAGTAACCTTTGTAGTTCGGTTTCTAAAAATTCTTGCTTCTTAATCAGTGAAGTGTAGTATCTTTGGTTTTTTGAAGTGTTAAACGTGATCACATTTTTATCTAACAACCTTCTTATTAACGTTTTTGTTGTGGAGGGATGCCAACTATTACGCTCTTGCATTCCATGTGTTATTAAACCACATGTTACCGGTTCATATCTCCAGATAAACTTTAAAACATCTAACTCTGAATTCGATACCTGTATTTTGTGTTCGACCAAGACCATCCCTCCTTAGGCTATTCATAAAGTACGTTCTTCTTTATTAAACAAATGATGAATTGTTGTCAAAGTAGAAACACTTATAGTTACAATTAATAAAAAGCATAAAAAGAAAAATGTTTCCGGTAAAAAACTGATAATTGGATCTGTACGATAGTCAAACATCCAATCATCATTGTCAAAAAATACTTGATGAAAAAGCACAAATGCTTTATCAAAAAACAGAAGTGCCATTACACAGACTGATATTATCATCCACTTGATTAAACTAGTGATTTCTCTGACTTGATCACGCGTTACTAATTTTTTCCTGTTTAGGTATAAAAGAATGCTACTCGTAGAAAGAAGCAATGAATAGTTAAGCTGGAACAAAAATTTAACATCTTTAAAATGGTTTATACCGCGATCTGAGACGTATAGATTATCAAAAACCAATTCTTTTTGAAAAGGATTATTTAAATAGCCCATTAAATTTCTAAAATCTTGATTAACTTGAGATCTACTCCAGTTTTGAAAATTTATATCGCTTTGAAAGAATAAATTGATTTTGAGCAAACCAGGGAAGTTGATTGTCAATGTAATCGCGAGGGATAAAGCAAGGACAAAAAATAATAGAAATAGCATGCTTTTTTTAATTAAATTAATATTTATATTAGATCACTCCTTTTAATATAATGATAAAAAAACTTGTGTAGAAAATGTGTACCAATGTATCTGTCAAAAAGTCTACATAAAATTTCCATAATAGCCTGCTATAGTCAAAACAAGTTCATTAGGAAGGAGGGAAGAATTTGAGAGAACCCTACGACAGAGTATTTATTTCGTTTGGTCCATTTACTATTTATTGGTATGCCATTTTCATAGTGTTTGGGATCATAATCGGATATTTTGTTGCTAATAGAAGAGCAAAGCGTGCGGCATTGCCTGAGGATACAATTGTTGATCTGTTGTTATATGGATTGCCAGTTTCTATTATATCGGCCAGATTATACTATGTACTTTTTGAATTACCTTTGTACATTGATGATCCTTTAAGTATCTTAAAAATTTGGGAAGGTGGTCTAGCAATACATGGTGGATTAATTGGTGCTGTATTGACAGGGGTTATTTATTGCAAGAAGAAAAATCTTTCTTTTTGGAATGTTGCTGACGTAGTTGCTCCCAGTATAGTAATTGGACAAATCATTGGACGATGGGGAAATTTTATGAATCAAGAGGCCTATGGAGAAATTGTAGACATAGAGTTCCTGCAATCTCTGAAACTCCCATCTTTCATAATTGATCAAATGTATATTAATGGGGCCTACCATCATCCGACTTTTTTATATGAGTCTTTATGGAATATAGGAGTACTCATTATTTTGCTTCTGGTGTCTAGAAATAGAATGTTCTTTGGGCAAATATTTTTAATTTATCTTTCACTATATTCCGTCGGGAGATTCTGGATTGAAGGATTACGGACCGACAGTTTAATGCTAACAGCAAACTTGAGAATGGCTCAAGTCCTGTCCATAGTCCTATTAATTGGCTCTATATTAACTTACATCTATCTCAAAAAATCTAAGGAGGAAGATTTACATGGAAGCATTACTTAATCTCTTACCACTACTATTACTACTAATTTGTCCTATCTCAATGATGTTTATGCATAAAGGGCACGGACATGCTGGGCATCATCATATGCATGGAGAAGATCATTTAAAACACACTGGTTCCGAAAATGATATAGCAAGTTTAAAAATCCAAACTGAGCAATTAAAAGAAGAAGTTGCTACTCTAAAGAACTTAGTTAAGGAGCGATGACAATGCAGTGGTTATTACTTTTATTATGTCCGATAATGATGATATTTATGATGAGGGGTATGCACTCAGGATCGCATAATGAAAAAGATGACGAACAATTGAAACAGGATCTTGAAAATTTAAAAGAGCAAAATGATATCTTAAGTAGTGAACTAAGCGATTTGAAATCACGGTTAAAATAAGTGGTTCTGTTGCAAAGTTTTAAATAAAGAATAAAATCCCTTACGGTATCTATGATTTAAGCTGGGATTCCCAATAATACCTTGATTTCAGTACAGACCGAAAACCCGAAGAGAGTGCCTTCTTTTC
>NZ_JBSMXK010000043.1:0-4622 GCF_053761865.1 Enterococcus bulliens | reverse complement strand
TTTGATTGAACAAGACCATCGTCCAGTAAAGAGACGCAATAAATTCTATCAAAGTTTACGCACTGCCTCTACCACGATTAAAGGCATGGAAGCCATTCGAGGATTATATAAGAAAACCCGAAAAGAAAGCACTCTCTTCGGGTTTTCGGTCTGTACTGAAATCAAGGTATTATTGGGAATCCCAGCTTAAATCATAGATACCGTAAGGGATTTTATTCTTTATTTAAAACTTTGCAACAGAACCGAAGTATGTATGGTTGTGAAATCACTGTCTGTAGGTTGTATTTTAGAAATCACGAAATCCATAATCTTTAATTCTCTTGCAGTCAAATCATGTCTAGCCTTAGTAATCAATTCATTTGATTCAACTACATAGTAATATTGTTGTTGCTCATATTCATCCAAAGAAAAGTTTCGATCATTCCGCCAAATATAAGGCTGTTTTTTTGTCATAAAAAATCTCCTTTCAAACATAAAATTACAATTTATAAACACATAGTAACAAATTAACAGTGAAAAACAAAGTTATTAAAAAAAACTGTGGAGTCGTGAAGTTTTTACTGTGGTATTATCTTTATAAACGTTGACGCAAAGCCATTCTTTATTCCCTAAGTATTTAAAGTATTTAAGAAATAATATATAAATAAAACGCGCGTGTACGTGTGTGTTTTGTTTATAGGAGATAAAAACAAAAACCACAACACAAAAAAAGGAGTGATCGCTGCGCTCTCACATTGAACTACCGCAGTCGTCTTCACTCCTTTGCTAAAAAATAAAAGATTAAGACCTTGCCTTTTGAAAAAGGCAAACCCAAAACGTCGCTAACGCTAGGTTGCCCAAAAAATGGACTGTCCATTTTTTAGCAAATGTCAGCTTCTTGAGTCTTGTGTAAAGCTATCCACTCCTTAAAGCCTCCTAGACGCTCTAAAAGAGCCTCTACGTCGATTTATCGTGGACAGCGACTTATTTATCATGTTTGAACTAAAATGGCTTAGAATGCAAATAAACGACAAATAAGCCTACACAGATTTAGTCAACTTGATCGCCTAATTTCGCAGTTAAAGCAAATGCCAGTCCAAATGCGAGAATCAGCACGAGTGAAATAAGGAGAACCGCAAAGATTCCAAGAAAAAAGGCAAGATATGGATGATACGTATACATCCCTAATATCGTCTTAAATAAGAGATTCAACCCCCACCCTTTCCAAATCCCATCAAACAGAATCCACCGCATGAATAAGACTACAAACAAGAGCAATACGGCAAAGAGACTAAAGTTTGCCAAAATAAACGTTCGATTTTTACTCGCTTGAATGCGGTCATGCTGGTTCATGCGGTATTCATCCGCTAAAAATTTTTCTCTTACACGAGTCATTCGGTCACGTTCCGTTTGAATTTCGAGTTGAAAATCACTTTTCAACTGCTCACGATCGAGAGCCTCCAGTTTTTGTTGGGCTTGTTGCTCGATTTCAGACAAACGGCGCTCTAATGCTTCCTGTGACGCGCGATCAATCCCTTTGATATAGCCTTGAAATTGCTGATTAACTGCTTGATCGACGAGTTCGTTTAACGCAGGAACTTTGCTAAAGTCTAATTCGCCATCGTGATACGACTGAAGAATTTGAAGAATCAGTTTTTCGTCTTGTTTCATCGTTCCATCCCCCTATCCTGTGATCGTCTTTGCTCTCGTTCTCGTTCTTCTGCCAGTTGAGCGCGTTTTTTCTCCATATCACGAGAAAACGTCGCTTCAAAGGTGTTCAAAATCGATTGTTTGAGCTGTGTTATGCGTCGTTCAACCTGTTGAGTAAGCTCTGGTAGCTGTCTTTTAAGTTGCTGGATTCCCTCAGAGAATCCAGTAACGAACGATTTTCGTTGTTCAAGGTCTTGTTGAGTGTGGCGAGTTGTTGATTTTCTTCGTTCAAGGTCTTGTTCAATGCCTCTAGCGATTCGAGTTGCTGGCATTTCACTTTCAGTTCTTGATTTTCCTGTAGAAGTTGTTTCCCCAGCCTTTGTAACTCGGTTATCCTTTCCGTTTGTTTCGCGATTACGTCGTGCATATTGGTGTTTTGTTCGGTTCTCCAGCTCATTTAGTATGATCTCCTTATCAAAGTCTGTCCCTAATCGTTCGGCTCTTACGCGCCGTTGCTTCTTATTGGCGTCTAAAAACGCGTAGGAGAGCGTTTGACCTCGTTCGGTTACGGTAACTCCTTTTTCGTCTAAACGACGCTTAAACGCGTCGAGAGAGTCAATTTCGATATGTTGCATGGTGGAGTTAATGCGAGAACGCAAGTCCGCTATGTATGAGTAGTCCTTTTTTTCAACCAACGCTTTTTCTGTAGGTGTTTTTCGTTCGTGTTGCGGAGTAAGGACTGACCAGCCTTGTTCTAATGCCAATTCATCATTGATTTTACGGGCTCTTTCAATGGTTTTTCCTTGTGCTTCACGGAGCTTTTTTCCTGTTTCGATATGCACTTTGTTCACGATAATGTGATTATGTAAGACATGATTTTTCCCATCTACATGTGTATAGACCGCACATTGATAGTCAGGATACATCTTCTCCGCAAAGGCCACACCTAAATCATTGGCTTTCTGCCAATTTTCTTGAATGGTGGGATCTAATTCATCCAACGCAAAGGATTGAATCGCTCTAGCCACTTGATTTTTCTTTTTCGTTTGATGGTGTAAGTGTTGAATCATGGCGAATTGTTGACTGGCAATCATCGGATCAACGCCATTTGTTCCGCCAACTGCAACGGCACGACAATCTTCTAATTCTGAGGGACGCTGTAAGCCGTTCTCTTGTAACCAAAACTCTGTTTTCTCGTCTAATTTTCGATTTTTACCTAGTGCGTAGCTGATCGAACTAGACGCACTAGCACCAGTGGTTATCGTGGGAATTGTCGCCATAATTCTTGATACTCCTTTCGAGCTTGAACGAGGGCGCCGTACGTATACCTTAACGCTTCTAAAAGTTCTTTATCCTCCGCTAGTTTCGAGTCCAATTGATTTAATCGCTTGGCTATTTGATTCAAATTCGTTCCTTGTCTCGTTAATTCAACGAGGATTTTTTTTGCGTCATCATGAGAAAAATAGGCTTTCTTCAGTCGTGAATTTTGTGCCATTTTTTTGACATACAAACTAGGAGACAGTCCATACACCTCAGCCGATTTTTTTAACTTCTCATACTGTTCTTCACTGACTCTAAATTGCACCATTTTTGTTTGATTTTGTGTGACATTTGTTTGTTTCATAACCAAAACCTCCTAGAAAATTTTCGAGACAACACGCTCCCTATTCAGTCGCCTATTGTACTCGTTTATGTAAGACTATTTGTGCACTATTCGTTTACAATTATTCTAACATAAAGAGAAAATAAAGAAAAAGCTTAAGACAATTCGTCACATTGTCATACAAATCACTTCGTTCTTGTATGACAATGTTGCTTGCAAAAGGGAACGTTTCACTCTCCCCTTTGATCCCCTCTCGATTTCGCCCGATTTGTTGTTCGCAAACGGTCAATCATTAATTCTCGAATAGAGAATTAATGATAAAACATCTTTCTTTTTGTATGACAAAAAGAACAAAAAATAGAACAACTTCAAGTAAAGAAGTTGTTCTATAAATATTAGTGATTAACGCTTAATA
Source organism: Enterococcus bulliens (assembly GCF_053761865.1). Classification (NCBI taxonomy): domain Bacteria; kingdom Bacillati; phylum Bacillota; class Bacilli; order Lactobacillales; family Enterococcaceae; genus Enterococcus; species Enterococcus bulliens. The sequence goes on along the minus strand of NZ_JBSMXK010000043.1, from coordinate 975 downwards.
TATAAAAAAGTATTAATGTCGATATTAAACAAAAAAGTATTATAAAGAAAAGAATAAAATCTTCTATTTTTTCATTATTTATATTTAAAAGCTTTTTATCCAATCTAAAAGTAGGATGTGAAACTTTAGTTTCGTAATCCACAGAATCACTAAAAAAAGAATCACTGGGCAAAAGAAATATTAAAATAACGCTATAAATAATTACTAATGAAATAAATATAGAAAATTTAAAAAATAAATATAATAAAAAAGAAATTAAGATGGGTATAACAATAAGACATATGGAAGTACGAATAAGAGACCTATATGATATTTGGTTCATAAGCAGTTAATTATTTTACCTTCCCAATATTGCCAATGGGTACACAAAATCCACCAGCTTTTAAAGTTCCTGGGGCCATAAAACCACCTTTTTTATAATAATATCCTGGAGCACATTCATGGTCTGCTAATTCTTTTGCTTGTACATTTTGAACGCTATAAATATTAAATAATACACCAACCGAAACGATGCCTAAAAAAATAATTGCTTTTTTCATTTAAAATCCTCCTTTTTTGTAAATGTTTCATTTTTTTAATTGTATTGCAATTTAATTTTAACCTATTGTTTAACTGGTTACTAGTTAAAATTAATTATTCAACCAATTATGCATAGAAATTTGAGGAGAATCTTCCGCAGTTTCTTTTATTGCTTTTTGGACTGTCCAGTTATTATGTATTTTTACTTGTACAACTTTACGACCATGCCTAGCTTGTAAAATTTCTAAATCCATATCGTCAATTTTTAAATTAATTTCTTCGATGGCTTTTTTTAAAATATTTTCTTTGAGTCTATTATAGTCATAGTTTGGTTCTGTTGCAAAGTTTTAAATCTACTATCAAATAAGGTAGAATAATAGAAAAAGATAGCAGGAGGAATGACGATGAATCCTTTTAAAGGAAAGCAATTTCAGCAGGATGTGATTATTGTAGCCG
>NZ_JBSMXK010000042.1:0-4887 GCF_053761865.1 Enterococcus bulliens | reverse complement strand
CCAATATAGCGTAAGGTCTCCCGTTGCGAAGAATGGTTGAGCAGCGACTGAATGATCTCTGTTTTGGTTCCTTGCTTGTACAAAAAATAGCCAAAAGTCTTACGCATCGAATGGGGACCAATTTCTTTCAACCCAACCGCCATTCCTGCTTCATGAATGATCCGCCAAAGGCTTTGTCGGGTCAAAGGCGTATCTGCTCCTTTTCGACTTGGAAACAAATACTTGCTGAAATCTTGTACTTGCAGCTGCTCAGGAAATTCGGATTGAACATAATCGAGAATCACTTTTCGCAATTTGTTCGAAATGAAGACCGAATTGTGTTTGGCCGTTTTTTGTTCCTTCATGGCCAGACGTTCTTTGACGATCACCCTTCCACGTGAAATTTCTAACACGTCACTTAATTTCAACTGCCTTAAATCGGAGATTCGATACGCTGTATTGATCCCGATTGAAAAAAGCACCAAATTTCGTTGCCCATATTTTCCGGAAGCCAAAATGGCCTTCATGGCATCGATCTTTTTTTTGTCGCGAATCGGTTCCACGCTCTTCATTTTTAGTCCCCTCTCAAATGTTACTTAATACGATTATAACAGATAATAAGTAACATTTAAACAAGCTATAGAAAAAAGGCCCTAAAAGAAAAGTGATTTCCTCTTAGAGCCTCTAAGGATGGAGCGATTTTAACGAATGTGACAGAATCCGATTGTGTCACATTGGCTTTTGATATTTTCGGTAAGATTTGATTATCTCAGAACATTAATATTGCCCCTTTAAAAAATTTTGTCAGTACTTTTAAGTTATTCTATTCTGAAAATTCAAAATTTTCAGTCTATATAATTAACTTATATTCAGTTTTACCAAATGATAAGCTTTAAAAAGTATTCAGAATTTAGTCATGTTATGGATCCAATAAAGTAGATATGGAATATTTATTTTCTCTTGTCTAATTTATAAGAACTAAATGATTTCATCATTGTTTTGACACTTTTAGTTGGGAGCGTCAATAATTTTGTGTAAATGGTTCTTCCCTACTGTAGATTGTTTCTAATTCTCCATCGGTTGACTCAGCAACACTATTTGACAGAGAGCCAAGAATATGACAGCTGCCATATTCTTGAGCTCATCCAACTGTTTTTAATTAAGAAAAGAGCGACTAGAGAATTTAATTAGCTTTTACTCTGGCGTGCTCCGTTATAAAGTCGATAATGCCTGCGACGACTTCATCGCGAATCTCGCGGTGGTTGTGAATTTCATGGCGGTAGCCTGAATACAGTTTTGTTTTCACTTGATGGCCCGTTTCCAGCAGCCAATTAGAAACCGCATAGACGCCTTCGCCATATCTTCCGACCGGATCTTCATCACCGGCGATATTGTAGATAGGTATATCAGTAGGGACTTTCTCGGACCATTCCGTCCCCAGGATTTGTTGAATCATTTGAGCAAACTGATAAAGTGATTGAATATTAGGGACGGAAATGAAGTTGTTGAACGGATCATTGGCGTGGTCCGCCACAATGTCCGGATCTTTACTGATCCAGTCGTTCGGCGTGTTTGGATTTTCAATTCGCTCCGTCATCCATTCAAACATTCGATTTTGATAGTCTGGGTTCACTTGTTCGCCGTTTCCTGCATCGATTTCAGCCTTTAATTCAGAGACAATATTTTCCATCTCAGGGAAAATTTCTGAAGTCCCGCACAAGATTAAACCGTCCAGCTCTTCGCCATATTTCGTCGCATATAGTCGGGCAATCATAGAGCCCATGCTGTGGCCAAACATGAAATAGGGCAGGTCACCGTAGTCTTCCTTGATTAGTTCGTGCAGTTTTTGTTCATCTTCGGCCATTGTCATATAGCCTTTATCTCCCCAATTCGACCAGTTGTCGGAATCATAAGCGGTCTTTCCATGTCCGACATGGTCATCGGCGGCCACGACAAAACCGGCCTCATTCAACATCAAAATCATATGGAGATATCGGCGTGAATGTTCACCATACCCATGAACGATTTGAACGACCCCAATAGGTTCGCGAATGGGAGTATAAATCCATCCCTTTACCGTCTCGATCTCATTAAACGACTTAAATTCAACTTCATGAATTGCCATTTTTACAGCCTCCTTATAAACTGTTGAATGTTGTATAAATCCCCTTTATCATGTATTGCCAAAATACATTATAATCTATAATGTAAGCACTGTCAAAAGTGTTTTATTGACTTACTCGATGGAAATATTTCTGCTAAAATTACATCCAAACGTTGATATGATACTGAAAAGAGTGGTCATGTTGAACGAAGAAAGGAATCAATATAAAATGAAAATGATATTTATCTCTCTTTTAACTGTCGCTGTCTTAGCCGGATATTCTGAAACTGCTGAAGAAACGCCCCGAATAAATTCACCTGATGAGACGACAGCAGTTACCCAATCAACATCGGACACTTCTGACTCAGAAACAGCAACCGAAGAAGATCTTTCCGAATCTGAGGCAGAGTCGCCCAATGAAAAATACAAAGAACTAACCATCCAGGATTATTTTAATCCGGAAAAGCTCTTTGTCAAATAGTTTTGATAAGAAGTTTAAGAGGATACAGTTCAACTGTATTCCCTTTTTTCTATAATTAAGTCCTAGTTGTAATGTGCTTCCTCCATTGGAGGTTTTTTTATGGAAAACCAGCGATTTAATGAGCGGCATCTTCTTTAAAATAAAGCGGCTTTTCGGTGATGGCTTCGCGGGTTAGCGTAAAACTGATCACGACCCGACTTCTTAGATGATAAAAATTTCGGTAGCCGTAACCGGAGCGTTTAATATTCTTCACTTTATTGTTGACGCCTTCAATCGGACCGTTTGAGAGAGTATATTTAAAGGCATTCTGAATCGGGTTTATGTATTTTTCAAGCGTCTGCAGGACCGTTCGTATTTTGCGCGGATAGGTGCGTTTTTTAGATGCTAGAAGTAATGATTCAAATAACGAGAACCGACGGTTCTCAGAGCGCCTTTCAGGTGGTTGACGAGTTGGTAAGTGTCCCTCAACTATGAGCTCAACTCGACTAAGTAATTGGCCATCACATACTCTGACACCATGACGGTGTAGAGACGATGGGTAAAGAAATCATGAAAATTTAAATCTGCTTCGTTTTTTAATACCAATTTCCATTGGTTTTTCAGTTTCCGATAATCGCGCAGGCGTGTATAGCGCAGACAGTTCATTGTTTGGATGTGCGTGTGGTTGAGTGCCCGATTCAGATGTTGGACAATATGGAAGCGATCAATGATAATGTCGGCTTTAGGGAAACAGGCTTTAATCAGCCCGATATAGGGCGAATATATATCCATCGTGACCGTCTTTACCCGCAGGCGTGCGTTCAATGAATAACGCATAAAGTAATCAGATAAATAGTGCTGTTGACGGTTTTTCACAATATCAATCACTTCATGGTTCACGGCGTTCATAAAAATAAAGATCATGGCGCCGCTCACGTTCTTCACCGACTTAAATTCATCAATACAAAGGTGTGAGGACAAATCACGGCGCTCCGGCGCCAAGGTTTCACCCACTTTTCTCAATACCCGAATCACGGTATTAGAAGAGACATTTAGGTGTTCCCGAATCAATTTCATGGACTGTTCATGGCGCAGCTCCTTCGCGATCGTCGATTTGACAAAATTGGAAATAAAACAGTGGCGGTCAACCAGAGAAGTTTCAGCCGTAAAAGTTGAACGGCAGTATTTACAGAGAAACCGTTGTTTCTTTAATTTGAGTAACACAGGCTAGAAATTAATTTGACCAATTTTAAGTGTCGACAGTTTCGTCCCATTCTTGACGATGTCCGATGACGAGCGGTTAACGGTCCCGCATTTTTCGCAGGCTTTCGGTGTATAGGTCAATTTCCCGTACAAAACCAAATGGTTTTGGTCGTTGATTCGCTCTTCAGTCACCTGTTCTTCAAAATGGATATTCTTGTCTTTGAGTCCGAGTGTTTTTCGTATAAAATATGAATGGGTCATATGAATTCTCCTTCATGCAGTTGTGGTGACTTAATTATAGGAGTTCACTGGCCTTTTTTCATGTCTCCATAAAAAAATGGTGCCAATGAGTGGTAAAACTCATCAACACCAAATATTATAGAACCGTGAAAAGAACCAAATCCATATTGTTCTGATTTGCGATCCATCATGCAAGGAAGCATTTTATAAAACATTCGAGAATGATTCAAATAGAAACTATGATACGTTTACTTTATCAGAAAATGACTTCTTTGATAGAGTAAAGCAGTTTAATTCAGATGACATTATCGTTATCCCCCATTTTCTAGATAAAGATAAAGAACGCTCCATTGATTTTAATTTTAAAAATCGATTAGAAGAAAAACTAAGTGATTACGTCGTAATTTTAGAACCTGGAAAATTGGCAACAATGGGAATTATTAATGCTCATAAAGAATTAGCTATAATTGTAAGTGACGTTAAAGGCTGGTCTACTTACTCTTCCAGAAATTTACCTGAAATAAAATTCAAAATCGAAACATTTAAAAAATTTGTAGAATTAAACCTAGCATTTAAACAGTGTAAATTTACAGTAAACTCCATTGATATATAAGCGTTTGTGATGATTTGGTTTACAGTTAGATGAAAATAAAACAAAATCAAAACTATATAAAAAGTCACTAAAAATGAGTTCAGCAGGCAAGAAATGGCACCTTAAGTGGTGCTTATTTTTTTAAAAATTTTTGTACATTTTTGAAGTTAGGTCAAGTAATACTCCAAGAAGTTCACTATGATCACCAATCATATCATATAATTGGTCTTCTGTTAAAACACCACATTTTACTGGGATTTTTTCAATTTCCATATATTCAAACCATTTTTCACTACCATAAAAATTTTT
>NZ_JBSMXK010000041.1:0-6194 GCF_053761865.1 Enterococcus bulliens | reverse complement strand
CGGCTACAATAATCACATCCTGCTGAAATTGCTTTCCTTTAAAAGGATTCATCGTCATTCCTCCTGCTATCTTTTTCTATTATTCTACCTTATTTGATAGTAGATTTAAAACTTTGCAACAGAACCAGTTTATCCACTCATCTGGAACTAGCTCTCCTTTATTCATATATTCTTGCACTCTGAGTCCGAATGTACCTTTCTCCTTGGTTGCTTCTCGTAACATTTCACCAGTTGAAATAGCCGTCAGGTGGTACTCCTCTGCGATTCTTTTAGCTTGGGTGCCTTTCCCAGCACCAGGTAACCCTAAAAGGACCAGCCTCATAATTTTTCCTCCTTATAAACTAAAAAAGGAAGAGATGATTTTTTAATTATTTCATCTCTTCCTTTCCTGTGAAACTATTGTATTTTTACACGATAAGGTCATTCAATTATTTCATGTGCAAAATAACTGTTTATTTTGGCTCTAATTTCAATGCCATAGCATTGATGGCAACAATTACAGTCGAAAGTGACATCAAGACGGCACCGACTGCTGGAGTTAATGTTATGCCAATTGGTGCTAGTATTCCTGCAGCTATTGGGATCGCGATAAAGTTATACCCTGCTCCCCAAACAAGATTTTCTTTCATCTTACGTGTGGTCTTCTGAGCCAACTCGATAAAGGATTCAATGTCGCCAGGGTCTGACTGTGTCAAGATGACATCGGCTGAATCCAATGCTACTTGAGTTCCGGCACCAACAGCTATACCAACGTCTGCTAATGCAAGAGAAGGTGCATCGTTGACCCCGTCACCGACCATGATAACTTTCTTTCCTTCTGCTTTAAGTTTTTCAATTAATTCATATTTGTCTTGAGGAGATTGATTAGCTAGATAATCAATACCTAAAATTTCTGCAGCTCCTTGAGCCGCTTTTTCATTGTCACCCGTTGCCATAATCGGCTGAATCTTGTTCTTTTTAAGGGCTTGTATTAAGTCTTTACTTGTCGGTTTTAATTCATCCCCTAAAGCTACAGCACCGATTGCTTGGTCGTTTTCTACTAAGACACTGAGGGTTGCTCCTTTTGGAATATTCATATCCAGATTACGTCCATATGATTTTTGACTGATTAATTGATAACGATGTCCGTTAGCTTGACCTTCTACACCAGCGCCAGAAATAACATCAATCGAATCAAAACTTACTGGACGTATCCCTTGCTGTTCTGCGTAACTAATAATTGACTGAGCGATAGGGTGACTAGATCCACCTTCGATACCTGACAATAAGGCAACGATTTCATCTTTCGTATATTTATCATTAAAGAGTTCAACATCTAATACTTTAAACTCACCAGTTGTTAAAGTTCCCGTTTTATCTAAAACTATAACATCTGCGTTTGTAGTCAACTCCAAAGCGTCCCGGTCTTTCACTAATAATCCCCGACTGGCCCCTAAGCTGGTACTACGAGCAGTCACCAATGGAATAGCCAGACCCAGGGCATGCGGACAAGCAATAACTAATGTGGTGACTGTAAAAATAACTGCCGTTGGTACATCAGCTATAACCATCCATATGACAAGGGCAATAAGCGCTACAATAACCGCAATATAAAAGAGCCATCCTGCAACTTTTTGTGCAAGATTTTCTGCTCGAGAAGATTGGCCTTGAGCTTGACTGATTAATGCCTGAACCTGAGAAATGAAGGACTTATCGCCCGTCTGCTTTATTTCCACATAGAGGACTCCGCCACCATTGGTTGATCCACCGATGACCTCATCTCCGGGATTTTTTTCAATTGGTTTCGATTCCCCAGTCACAAGCGCTTCGTTTACACGTGATTCTCCGCGAATAATGATACCATCAGCTGGAACATTTTCTCCTGCTTGAACACGGATAACATCTCCAATCTGAAGTTCAGACACAGGACGAGTCTCAATCGAATCATCTTCTAAAACAACATGAGCATCTTTCGGCACCAACTCAGCCAATGCTTTTTGCGCGTCCCCTGCTTCACCCAATGCCTTCATTTCAATCCAGTGTCCTAATAACATGATTAAAATTAACGTTGTAAACTCAAAGAAGAAGTCCATGACATGTTCTCCGGTCACATATCGAGCGGCCACTGCGTAAACACTATAGGCATAAGAAACCGTTATTCCCAAAGTAATCAAAGACATCATGCCTGGAGCTTTTGAATTAAACTCATCTTTCGCACCCATGTAGAATGGTTTTCCGCCATAAATGTATAGAATTGTTGCCAATACAGCCGCTACAACGTCTGCATAAGGAAAAATAATTTGGAAAGGCAACTGAATATCCATCATAGGAGTAATGAGTAAGATTGCAATTCCTAATGGGAGTGACTTCAAGAAAATCTCCTTAAAGCTACCGTGATGGTGGTGGGCATGCCCTCCCATTGCGCCATGATCCATTTCACTGTGATTCATCTTGCTGTGATCCATCTGACTATGGTCCATCTTGCTGTGATCCATGTCGCCGTGATTATGATGACTATGTGACGAATGTTTTTTGTTATTACTCATTTTTAATTCCTCCTTATTATATTAGAGAATAATTTTAAAGTTTTAGAACTTTCTCATCTAACACTGCATATAATTCTCATGAAAAGGGTTCTATACTTTATCTCTATCTACTATCTATGAATAAATGGTATTTGTACTTTATGCACTTAATACTGAATAGTTAGTTTCTGCTAAAGCAGCATTGAGCGTTTCGGTATCAATCTCTGTTTGACTTTCAAGTACTGCTTTTTTAGTCGCTAAATCAACCTCTACAGATTCAACCCCTTCAATAGCTGAAAATCTTTCTTGTACCGTGTTCGCACAACCTGCACATTTTACGCCATCTAATAAGACTTCTTTTTTCATTATTTTATTCCCCTTTTTTTTTTATCTTCTCCTATTATATAGAATAGGAAGAAGTTTAAATCCCAAATAAGCTACGTGTTTTCTAAACAACTGCTGGTTTGAATCGTCTTAACCGTAATGCATTTAATAAAACAGAAGTAGAACTAAAAGTCATTGCCCCTGCTGCAATAACCGGGCTAAGCAATGGACCGCCAAAGGCATAAACTACACCCATCGCGAAGGGAATACCTAAAATATTGTACGCAAATGCCCAAAACAGGTTTTCCTTAATGTTTCGGATGGTAGATTTACTCAATTCCACAGCCGTAGGGACATCCATGAGGTCACTACGCATTAGGACAATATCTGCTGATTCCATCGCTACATCCGTACCAGATCCAATGGCAATTCCTACATCGGCTTGCGTAAGTGCAGGAGCATCATTAATTCCATCGCCTACCATACCTACTTTTTTGCCTTCATCCTGCAACTTTTTCACTTCGTTAGCTTTATCTTCCGGCAAAACTTCGCTCAATACACGGTCGATTCCCACCTGTTTTGCAATTGCTTCTGCCGTTCGTTTGTTGTCACCAGTAATCAAGGCTACTTCAATGCCCATCTTATGCAACTTTTCAATGGCTCGTAGGCTGCTCTCTTTTACCGTATCGGCGACCGCAATGATTCCGAGAATTTCACTACCTCTGGAAATGTACATTGGCGTTTTACCTTGACTAGCCAATTCATCGGATACCTTCGCCAACTTGCCTAGTTGGACATTTCGCTCATCCATCAGTTTTCGGTTACCCAACGAAAGGGTAGCTCCGTCGATTTTTACCTCGATTCCATGACCCGGAATCGCCTCAAAAGCTTCAGTTTTCTTCAGAGACAATCCTTTTTCTTCTGCATCCTTAACTATTGCTTCCCCTAGTGGGTGTTCAGAACCTTTCTCACCGGAAGCCGCCAACATCAAGAGTTCCTCTTGAGAGATCCCTTTTGCAGTAATAATATCTGTTACCTTAGGCTTTCCTTCTGTAATGGTTCCTGTCTTGTCAAAAACAATGGTCTTCAGTTTATGAGTTGTTTCCAATGCTGTCCCACTCTTAATCAGTACGCCATGTTCGGCACCTTTCCCTGTTCCAATCATGATTGCTGTAGGGGTAGCTAACCCGAGTGCACATGGGCACGCAATCACCAGTACCGAAATGGCTATGGTCAACGCGAATACCCCTGTTTGTCCAGCAAAGTACCACGCAAGCGCAGAAAGGATTGCAATCGCAATAACGATTGGTACGAAGTAACCGGAAATAATATCTGCCATCTTAGCAATCGGAGCTTTAGATCCTTGCGCGTCTTCTACTAGTTTAATAATCTGAGATAGTGCGGTATCTTTCCCAACTTTTGTGGCTCGATAATGAATCGTACCGTTTTTGTTGATACTTGCTCCAATAATCGCGTCCCCTACCGATTTTTCTACGGGGATACTTTCACCAGTTAACATGGATTCGTCTACCGACGTCAACCCCTCTGTTACCATACCGTCCACAGGCATTTTTCCACCTGGGCGCACAACAACGATGTCACCCACTGCCACTTCATCAATCGAAATCTCTATTTCCTTTCCGTTTCGTACTACCAGTGCTGTTTTTGGAGCCAATCCCATCAGTTTCTTAATGGCTTCAGATGTCTTCCCTTTAGTCAGGGTTTCTAAATACTTCCCTAGAACAATTAAGGCTAGAATAACAGCCGCTGTTTCGTAATACAATTCGTTGGCATAAGATGCCTCTCCCAAGAAAATCATGACCGTTGCAAATACACCGTAAAGGAAAGCGGCACTTGTTCCCAAAGCGATTAATGAGTCCATGTTGGGATGTCCCTTAAACAACGCTTTGAATCCAGTCTGGTAAATTTTTTTATTGACCACGACAACCGGAAGCGTCAGCAAGAGTTGAATGATAGCAAAATTTTCCGGATTCATCATCGGATCGATAAAAGCAGGTAGGGGCGCATTTACCAAATGACCCATTGCGATATAAAGTAATGGGGCTGTAAAGATGGCCGAAATCAAAAATCTCTTCCAGAGGCTCTTGATTTCATTCTGTTTCTTTTCTTGGTCTAAGTCCACCGTGTCCGCAGTTGCTCTCTCTTCATGTGCCTCATATCCCGAATCGGATACGGCCTGAGTGATATCGGAAATATTTAACCTACTTGGATCATACTCTACCACCATTTTTTCCGTGGCTAAGTTTACCGATGACGTATTTACTCCGGTAAGTTTATGAGTAGCTTTTTCAATGGTTTGTGCACAAGAAGCACAAGTCATACCTTCAAGATTAAAAGTCTTCCTTACGGTATTAGGTATTGCAGCATATCCTGCATCTGAAACGGCTTTTTGAATGTCAGCCTCCGAAAGTGACGCCTCATCAAACTGAATGCTCATTTTTTCCGTTGCAAAATTCACATTAGCGATTTTTACGCCTGATAACTTCTGGGTCGCTTTTTCTACTGTTTGGGCGCAAGAAGCACAAGTCATGCCTTCTATGGTAAATGTTTTATTTTCCATCTTTTATTCCATTCCTCTCATCTTCATTCCATGGTGTTTCATATTGCATTCACATTGCCCTGGCGCACAGTGGCAACTAACTTCTTCTACAGCGGATTTTTTTTTTCATTTCCAAAGCTTTTTCCAAGCGCCGTATATCATCGAAACTCAAGATGTGATCTTCAATTAAACCTTCAATTACATAACCTACCTCTTTATTGCAAATCCGACTAAAAACATCATTTGTGTAATCTTTTATGGTCTCATTTTCCTCAATTTTTGCGGAATAGATATACTTCTTCCCTTCTTGCTCAGTAGACAATGCACCTTTCTCTACCAATCGGCCTAATAGCGTTTTGATTGTAGCCTGTTTCCAATTCATTTTGTCTTCCAAAATAGCGATAACTTCTTTACTGGTGACTTTTTTATTTGCCCATACCACGCGCATGACTTCCTATTCAGCATCTGTTACGTGGGGCGGTAAGACTGTAGCAACCATCTTTCATCCTCATCGTTTACACTCGTAAACTGTTTATTATAAGGTCACTTTACATGTGTAAACGCAATTTGTCAACAACTTATTTCTATAAAAAAATCAAAGTTTTTGTCTCCTTAAAACGGCTGAATCAAGAGTAAACTCAAAAGAAGCGTTAGCAACTAGCTTCAAATGAGCAAAAAGGGTTCTGTTGCAAAGTTTTAAATCTACTATCAAATAAGGTAGAATAATAGAAAAAGATAGCAGGAGGAATGACGATGAATCCTTTTAAAGGAAAGCAATTTCAGCAGGATGTGATTATTGTAGCCGT
>NZ_JBSMXK010000040.1:0-7329 GCF_053761865.1 Enterococcus bulliens | reverse complement strand
TTAGCATTTTTTTGATATGATCACTCATAAGACATACTCCTTTCGTTTGTTTATTTTGTGGTGATTTAATCATACAGGAAGCGAGTATGTTTTTTAATACCTAAAATGACAAATGGACTGATGAATTAAATTCAATTCATCAGTCCATTAAATTATAGAGCCAAAATAATTTAAGTAATTTTCTTGGAAAAGTGATATAATCAATTCGTTGCAAGTTCCCGAAAGGATTCGCATATAAACTTATAAAAAGCGAAGATGCCTTGTAACCGATACTTAAACTAGGGGGAATTATTTTGAAGGAAAAACATTTATTTACATCAGAATCTGTATCAGAAGGACATCCAGATAAAATTGCTGACCAAATCAGCGATGCGATCTTGGATGCAATTTTAGAAAAAGATCCTGAGGCGCGTGTAGCTTGTGAGACGTCTGTAACTACTGGACTTGTACTGGTCTTTGGTGAAATCTCTACAAAAGCTTACGTGGATATTCAAAAAGTGGTACGTGAAACGGTTAAAGAGATCGGCTATACACGTGCAAAATATGGATTTGATGGCGATACTGCTGCTGTATTAGTAGCGCTAGATGAGCAATCAGCTGATATCGCACAAGGTGTCGATGAAGCACTTGAAATCCGCTCAGATGAGAAAAAAGAAGTTGAAGAAATCGGTGCTGGAGACCAAGGATTAATGTTTGGTTTTGCTATCGATGAAACACCGGAATTGATGCCATTACCAATTTCATTAAGTCATCGTTTAGTGAGACGTTTGGCAGAATTACGCAAATCTGGCGAAATCAAATATTTACGTCCAGATGCTAAATCACAAGTAACCGTTGAATACGACGAGGAAGATCAACCTTTACGTGTAGATACGATCGTTATTAGCACACAGCACGACGAAGATGTATCAAATGATACAATCCGTCAAGATATGATCGAAAAGGTCATTAAAGCAGTTGTGCCTGCGGAATTACTTGATGAAGAAACCAAATATTTTATCAATCCAACAGGACGTTTCGTTGTCGGTGGCCCTCAAGGAGACGCTGGTTTAACTGGACGTAAAATTATTGTGGATACTTATGGTGGTTATGCACGTCACGGTGGTGGAGCATTTTCTGGAAAAGATGCGACTAAAGTAGACCGTTCTGCAAGCTATGCTGCACGATACATTGCCAAAAATATCGTAGCGGCAAAACTTGCAACAAAAGCAGAAGTGCAATTAGCTTATGCGATCGGTGTAGCTCAACCTGTTTCAATTTCGATCAACACATTTGGTACTGGAACAGTATCGAACGAAAAATTGATTGAAGCAGTCCGCAAGAATTTCGATTTACGACCTGCTGGGATTATTGAAATGCTAGATTTACGTCGTCCAATTTATAAACAAACTGCGGCGTATGGACATTTTGGTCGTACAGATATCGACTTGCCTTGGGAGAAGACAGATAAAGTAGATGCTTTATTGGCAAGTGTGAAGGAGTAAAGAGGCGACTTCGGATGATACCAGTCATCCGAAGTCTTTTTGTATGCAAAAATTTAGGAGGCGAAGATGAAAAAAACAAATGTTAAAGCGGTAACGGCCGCTGTGTTTATTGCAACATTTATGACTGCAATTGAAGGAACAATCGTCACGACAGCAATGCCAACGATTGTCGGTTCTTTAAAAGGAATCAGTATTATGAATTGGGTCTTTTCGATCTATTTATTGACAAATGCAATGTTTACACCAATTTATGGGAAATTAGCGGATAAAATCGGACGAAAACCGATCTTTTTATTAGGGACGGCTATTTTTATTTTAGGATCTGCGATGTGTGGCTTTTCTTTTTCGATGTTTAGTTTGATTATTTCTCGAGCAGTACAAGGAATCGGTGCGGGTGCAATGATGCCAGTTGCGTTTACTATCGTGGCCGATCTTTATTCTGCAGAAAAACGTGCAAAAATTATGGGATTTACAAGTACTGCTTGGGGCGTTGCCAGTGTTGTTGGACCTTTGGCAGGTGGATTTATTGTTGATTTGTTAAGTTGGCATTGGATCTTTTTTATCAATGTTCCAATCGGCTTGATTTTATTATGGATGATTCTGGTCTTTTTCCACGAAGAAAAATATGATCGCAAAGCCGCTAAAATGGATGTATGGGGCAGTTTATTATTGATGGGAACCTTGTTTGCCTTCTTGATTGGTGTACAGTATCTAGGTGATGAGGGCTTATCAACTAAGGTACTCTTACTATGGGCAATCAGTATTGGTTGTTTAATCGTGTTTACGATGGTTGAAAAACGTGCAGAAGATCCTGTGATTTCTTTGGAATTGTTTAAAAATCAATCATTTGTGATCGTGAATATCGTTGCAGCACTTGTAAGTGGCTTTTTGATGGCTGTAGAAGTGTATATCCCAATGTGGATGCAAGGTGTTTTAGGAATGAGTGCGGCGATCGGTGGCTTAGTATTGGCACCACAATCGATTTTATGGATTCTAGGCTCATCAAAAGCGGGTCATTGGATGGGGCAGTATTCATTGAAGCGAAATTTATTTATGAGCTTAGGAATTACTCTTTTAGGTGCTTTGTGTTTATTTTTAACACCTAGCCAAACACCTTTCTTCTTTTTCTTTATTTATTTAGGAATTATTGGGGCTGGGATGGGAGCAACGATCGTATTGACGACCGTAAGTGCACAAAACAGTGTTGGATCAAATCAAATGGGAGTGGCTACATCTTTTAATACTTTAGTCAGAACCTTAGGCCAGACCGTGATGATCGCTATTTTAGGTATCTTATTTAACTATACGACAAATAAAGAATTGGCTTTAGATGCTTCAGTTCCTAAAGATGCGATGAATCAATTGGTTGATCCTGCGACGGCCACGTTATTACCAGATGCTTTAAGAGAGCAATTGCGCGGTGTGTTGTATAACGGATTGCATATCGTTTATGGTGTCTCGCTTGGGTTAATTATTTTAGCTGGAGTTTTTGTACTGACATTACACAAGAAAAAAGAGTATACTCAAGCTACAATAACAAAAAAGTAGGTGACTAAATGGCCTTATTACAAGCCAATATTTATTCAAATGTTTTAGAGATGGAAGTTATGGTAGATATCATCTTGCCGCAACAGACTAAAAAAACCTTTGGCACGAATACTGTAGGTCAACATTCAGATGTGCCGGTACTTTATTTACTTCACGGAATGCATGGAAATCATAGCGTTTGGCAACGTCGAACGTCAATCGAACGCTACGTTAATGATTTAGGGATTGCAGTAATTATGCCATCGACTGATTTAGCATGGTACACTAATACCACTTATGGCATGGACTATTGGACTTTTATTGCAGAAGAATTACCAGAAATTTGTCATGAACTATTTCCGCAATTGACTATTAAACGTGAAAAAACGTTTGCTGCAGGTTTATCGATGGGAGGATATGGGGCATTGAAATTGGGACTATGCTATCCAGAACGGTTTCAAGCCATCGCTTCTTTATCCGGAGCCATCGCCTTAGTCGAGATGATGGAACAGTTCGAAGAAATCCCAAAAAGAGCTTACTGGGAAGGGATTTTTGGACCGTTAAATCAAGTGCGAGATTCTAAAAATGATCCAATCCATCTGATCAAACAAGTCGATGCTAAACAAGCACCTGATTTTTTTGTCTGCGTAGGAACCGAAGATCCATTATATCAAGCAAATCAGTATGCAGTAAGTGTAATGCAAGCGCAAGGACTAAATGTTGTCTACGAAGAAGGTCCAGGAGCGCATGATTGGGAATTTTGGGACAAATGGATTCAACGAGTTTTGGCTTGGTTACCGCTATAAAAAACACGATCCAATAATGTAGTGGCGTTTAGAAGTTAGATCAACAAGCTAATTTCTAAAGGCTAGTACATGAGGACCGTGTTTTTTAACGTCGTTTTTCGATGCAAAATAAAATCGGAGGGTGATTTTTTTGGTTAATAAACTGATATTGCAACACTTGATAGTTATGTTGATCTAATCGTTGACAAAAATCGGTGACAGCAGTTAATTCGGCTGCGCCTCCTTGATGACCATAATAAGCAACAATCACGATACGACCACCGAGTGCTAGACGATCAGTGAGTTCTTCTAAGGCTTTAAGTGTAGTATTTGCCTTTGTAATGATTTGCTTATCACTTTTTGGTAGATAGCCTAAATTAAATACGGCCGCTTTGATTGGTGTTTTGTGTGCAATTACCGTACCAAGCGCTTCATGACCGATTTGGTGTAAGTTGATTTTAGCAGTCAATGAATGTTTTGCTAGTAGTGTTCTTGTCTCAGCCAATGCTTGTGCTTGAACATCAAAGCTATGTACGAGACCTTGTGGGACTTGTTGGGCTAGATAAAGGGTATCATGACCATTTCCCATCGTAGCATCGACTACAATGTCATTAGGGGCGATGACTTCTCCTAGTAGTTGATGGCTGTAGTGAAGTGCACTTTCTAACATAAATTCCTCCTCGATTCACGTAGGGCAAATTTTCCTTGATAGCTCTCTCTACGTAACAATTCAGCATCGATAGCATTTAAAACTTCCCACTTTTTTCTACTCCACATTGGACCCACGAGCGTATCCCATGGAGCATCACCAGTCAAACGATGGATGATGATATCGTTTGGAATAAGTTCCAATTGATCACAAATCAAGTTTACATATCTTTCTTTGGATAAAAGTTGCAAGCGTCCTTCATGATAATCGCGCAACATACGGGTATTGCGCATCAGGTGTAGTAGATGCAATTTGATTCCTTGGATATCAGAATCTAAGATCGTACGTCGTACATTTTCGATCATCATCTCATCTGTTTCACCAGGTAAGCCATTGATTAGATGGGTACACACGTTGATATTATGGTTTCGCAATTTAGCAACACCTTCTAAATAGGTATCATAAGTATGTGCGCGATTAATCGCATGACTCGTAGTCTCAAAAGTCGTTTGTAGTCCTAACTCGACCCAAAGATAAAGTGTTTGGTTTAATTCAGCTAAATAGTCGACAATATCATCTGGTAAACAGTCTGGCCGAGTACCAATCGAAAGACCGACCACACCAGGTAAATGAATGACTTGTTCAAACCGTTCTTTGATGACAGCAAGAGGAGCGTGCGTATTTGTAAAGTTTTGGAAGTAGACGATATATTGCGTGACTTCCGGCCATTTTTGATGCATCTGATCGATTTCTTTTTGAAACTGGATCGGTAAGGGATCTGTTGGGGCGACGATCATATCACCAGAACCAGAAACACTACAAAAAGTACAGCCACCATGAGCGACCGTACCATCACGATTGGGACAATCAAATCCACCATCGATCGGTACTTTAAATACTTTGCCACCAAATTCTTCACGTAGGGCATGATTCCAAGTATGGTAACGTTTTGTTTTAGTATCTAACATGTCGTTCTCCTTTGCGATAGACGGGATAAGAAAGCAACAACCAGCTGATCCCAAATAAATATCCACCTAATACATCACTTGGATAGTGTACACCAGCATAGATCCGACTGATGCCAATACCTAGTATCAATAGTGCAAGTAAGCTTTGCAAGGTCCATCGTAGCCATTTTTGTTTGATGAGTAGAGGGAGTAGTAAAATCAATGTACCATAGATGACCATACTTCCAGTAGAATGACCACTTGGGAAGCTATAGGTGTGTTCGGTTACTAAGTGTTCTAACGTAGGACGTTCACGCATGAAAATCAGTTTCAATAGAGAGTTTCCAATCGTCGAGATGCCGATGACACCAATTGCAAACCAAATAGCAGCTCGCTTGAATTTTTTTAAATAGAAAAAAAGAAAAATAAGTAAAGAGAATATCCCGATCGTTAGTGGATCACCAAATTTTGTAATGGTTACAAAAAATTGATTGAAATTAGGATAATCACTACGGATGAAATTCGTGATGGCTTGATCAAAAGGGTGCAGCAAGCTGAGTTGAAATTTAACGATGCTAGCTAATCCTAAAAATAGGACCAATGTGATGCAGCCGATCCATTGCATATTGGTTAATGATTTGATTTTCATAAAGGCTCCTTTCAAAAACTAAATTCTGCTAAATTATAGCATAAGATGAATTATTCGCTGTCTTTAGACGACAGAGTTAAATAAAATATAAATTTCTGAGCATGTGACAACTTGATGACAAATGGTAATTTAGCATGATTTAATGAAGAATCATCGTTATACTTAGCATAAGAAGAAGGAGGCTAGGGGATGAAAGAAATGACACGTCGAATCGTGAAGGCAGATAAAAAACGTCAGCTTACACGAAAGCGTTTAAGAAAACAATTAATTTTTGCCAGTACATTTGTGACCGCATCTGCCGCAGCGATTCAACTCACACACAAACAGACGGTCCAAGCGACTAGTATTGGCACAACTGGCTTGTCACAAGCACAGTTTATCGCACAAATCGCACAATATGCGAGACCGATTGCTGAATCTAATGATCTATATACTTCTGTCATGATGGCACAAGCAATCGTTGAAAGTAACTGGGGACAAAGTGCCTTAGCGCAAGCTCCAAATTATAATTTATTTGGGATCAAAGGAAGCTACAATGGTCAAACGGTCTATATGAACACACAAGAATATCTAAATAACCAATGGGTCACAAAAAAAGAACCATTCAAACGATATCCTTCTTACCGCGAATCGTTTTTAGATAACGCGGCTACTTTGAGAGGTGTTTCTTTTAGTCCAGGAACCTATTATTACGCTGGAGCATTCAAGAGCAACACAACGTCTTATCGCGATGCGACGGCATGGCTGACTGGAAGATATGCCACAGCACCACATTATGCACAAGCATTAAATCAGATTATTGAAACTTATCAGTTAACACAATATGATAGCACTGGGCAAACGACGCCTGTTGATTATGAACCAACTCCTCAAGCACCAAGCCAAACACCGAGTACGTACACAGTTGTAAGTGGTGATTATCTAAGCAAGATCGCCAATCAATTTGGCATTAGTGTTGCACAGCTTAAAACGTGGAATAATTTAAGCTCAGATTTGATCTTAGTAGGGCAAAAGTTAGCTGTTACAGCACCGACAAACCAAGGTACAGCGTCAAGCCAAACACCTAGTGGATCTTCTGTAACGAATACAGATACGTATACCGTTATCAGTGGTGATTACTTAAGTAAGATCGCAGCTCGTTTTGGAATCAGTGTCGCACAGCTTAAAACATGGAATAACTTAAGCTCAGACTTGATCTTAGTAGGGCAAAAATTGACGGTCAAAGCGTCTAGCGATCAAACGACGCAAAATACGACAATACCAAGCCAACCAACAAGTACTACGACAT
>NZ_JBSMXK010000039.1:0-9250 GCF_053761865.1 Enterococcus bulliens | reverse complement strand
TGCTCGTTTATTTTTCCCTTACTCTGTTTTGGCAAAAGAGGTACACCAATTTCGATTCACAGAGAAAGACTTTGAAACGGTTGATTCAGGTTCTTTTTTTGTATAATATATCTTATGTAAACTAAAAATATTAAAGAGTGAACCTAAATCACTCTTTGTAAGCAGGGTTTTTATACCACACTTCTTCTTCTTCGGAAATTTTATTTATTGCTTTTGCTTGGAGTAATGTGTACTTGATTTGTCCTGATCCATAGTCAACATTTTTCTTGAAATTTGAAACACATACATAATTAGCAGGCTTTGCTCTATATTCTTCCAAAAATAGATATCCGGAATCAGTTGTATTATAAGTAAATTCAAGAAGATATGTCCATCGAATTTTACTATTAGGAATCATTAGCTTTCTAAATTTAAAAACACTATTTATATTGAAAAATAGGTTTTTTAAAGATAAAAGTATTGATATTCTGTCTTGTATTAAAGTATAGAAAGAGGAGGCCTCTAAATCTCTTAAGCATATTTCTCTTTCAAGTATTTTTGAAAAAACTATGCTCGCATTTTGCTTATAGACTTGTACTATGTCAGTTAATTTGTGTAAACCAGCCAGATGATGAAAATCACTATCTTCAAAAATAATTGTAAATACTTCTGCCTGGCCTTTTCTTCCTATTGTAATCTCAATTTTATAGGATTTAATTTCTTCAAAAATTTTAGCTGCTTGGTACAATATATCATTATTTTCCATTGATTTTTCCTTACAAAAAAAGAGATTTCTTTCGAAATCTCTAAAAGTCAAAGTATGAGTGTTTTAACTGCTGGTTTGAGGTGTACACACACAACCCTATTAAAGCTCAAATCTCCAGTGCATGCCAGCGCACCAATGATTATCACAGCTAAAGTAGATACTCAAGTTATCTACACTATTATATTCTCATCTTTGCTCTATTTTGTCAAATATTTCTTATGAATTGTCACTAATTATTCGTTTAAATAAAGTAAGGTTTAAATCCTGTTTTATCAAATTATCAATATGTCTAAAGTTCTTTAGCTGATTTCCATAAGAAAGATATTTATCCAACAAGTCTTCTTTATTTCCCAAAAACTTTATTTCTTTTTCAGTTAGTAATTTCCATCTATTTTCAAAAATTCGTTCTATTAATATTTGTTTACTAATTAGAGTTAAATCATTATAAAAAATAATATCATCAAAGCGAAAATAAATAGGATCACCCAGTGCCGATCTTATCTCATTTTCATTTCTGTAATTCGATGTACATATAATAATACTGTTATGCATTTCAACTAAATAGTTTGAGTCTTCAAATACTCCTTCATCGAAAAGCTGATAGAATGCGGTTAAGATCTCAGGATGTGCTTTGTCGAACTCGTCAAAAAGTACTATGTTAGTTTCTCTTTGAATTAAATCTTTTGCTAGGCTTGGTTCATCATGGCTACTGCCAAAGGTATAGCTAAATGATTGATTTGATTTTGACATAGACATTTGTTTCCTAACTAATCCTCCCCCCATAACATTTGATATGATTTTAGCAGTTTCAGTTTTACCTACCCCTGATGCACCATACAACATAAGAACAATAGGTTTTGATTTTTTATTCTTTGTTAACGAATACATATTAGCCATCACTCTATCTAATGCACTATCTTGACCTACAATATTATTTCGTAAATATCTATTAATCTTTTTCAAATTATTTACATTAATATTTTTATACCTAAATAAAATTTCTTCGTAATCAATATTTCTCTTATAATTGGATCTTATCATATGCAAAACATTTTTAGGTGGGTTTTGCAGAAAGATCCCATCTGAATAATCAAATAAAAGATCCAATATATTTTTAAAATTTTGTACAGCGCCCGTCTTAATAGATGAGTATGCGTTTGTTTCAGCCACGACGATTTCCGAAGAAAGATAATCTTCAACTTTAGTGTAGTCAAACTCTTTAAGAATATTTACGGTAAGTGAGTCAGTAAATCGAATATAATGCTCTAAAGGAATATAGTTCTCAGGAATTTGCTTTTGGAAAAATGTATTGGGTCCAAAAATAATTTTAATTTTAGCCATGTTAGACTACCCCTGCCAAAACAATATCATATACATCTAAAATCTCTTTACTGCGATCATCGTGAAATGAAGTCAATACTTCATCATTAACTTTTCTAGCCATATACTGCTGAAAATCTAAATCAGATCTGTCCATCGTCCCGACTTTAAATCCCCAAAATGATAAATTCATTTGTTCCAAATCCGCTACGTTATAATTATTAGAAAAAGCATTATTGTTGAATCTGAAGACCTTGAGAGCTTCATCATCAAATGCTAACATTTCATAATACCCTTTACTAAATTTAAGAGCCTCGTACATCTTAGAGATTGATAATCGAATACCATCACTGATTTCAACGTCTCCTTCTGTCATAACAAGGTATGGTGAAATAGTTTGATAATAAGCAATAGAGTTTTTCTCAGGAAATACTTTATGATTTTCTAATTTACATAAGCCGTTCGATTGCTTACGAGATTCAGAGAGAAAATCAGATAGTAATGCATTAGTAATAGATTTTTGTATTAATTTATCTGCGGATTTTCCCAATTGAGCATTCATATCTACACCGACACCAATAAAACCACTAAATAGTTTTGAAAGTCTTGGAGCAATTCCTATATTCCCTGCAACACTAGCTGATTTCTTTGATTCATTTTTTTCATCATGAATCTCTAATAGAGTTCCATTATTCAGTATGGTTAAATAGTCTGTGATAGTACCCTCATCAAAATAAACTAATTTCATATAGATTCCCCTTCAGATAGCCCAATATTTTTTCCATGTATCTTTAAATTCAAGCATATTTGATGGATCAGATAGTCCTAATTTAGTTATAGACGATGCTAGACCACTCATACTATTTACATCATTGATTTTTGTCATTTGTAAACTTGCCAGCGGGGTATCGCCTAAATCTTTATAATTTGTATCAGTGTATAGAACCGGAAATATTTTTTGATTCAACGCCCAAGCAGCCCCCATTTCGGCTAAAGAAAACTTACTCTCTAAAAAATTTTTTGTGATTAAAAAAATAACCACAGACGAATTTGTAACTTCTTTTTTTATTTTCCCGATAAACTCATCTCCGACTTCAATACTACCATTTAAGGATGTACAAAAAACATCTGCCTTCTTAATATCAAAAGCGCTACTTAAAAAATCAATAAATTTTAAAACTATATCTCTATCTTTTGAGCTGTGACTGATAAAAATTTTTTTCATGTTATTTGCCTCTTTCTGCTCTTTCGAATTCTCTATACATAAAATTGATAATACTTCTTCTAATTGACGCTTAGGATTACTATTCCTAAAAAAATATGCATTCTTAAAGTCTTTTTTTAACACGCTATCGCTGAGACTATTCTGAAAAAAAACATTTACATTTTTCATCCATGATATATATTTAGGATTGTCTTCTAAATTTTTCTCATTCTCTTTTCTTAACTCAACACCGCGGCTTATTAATTCTTCTAAATTCATATACTTCTCCTACATATTTTACCACTATCACAGTAGTTTATTCATAAATTACAAATACAATTTGGGATTGGTTAATAAATTAACATTAAATTTATTTTCATTTGAAATTTGACTAATAGATCAATTGGATTTTTCAAAACGCTAGCCAAAGAAATCACTAACTAACATTTTTATTAAAAATCAATTCCAAAAATACAATTAGAATACATAAAATCCAATATTTTTAAAGTATATATATCTTCTTCACTATTATAATATTCTGATAGCACTTCATTAAACCTTTTAACCATTACTTCTGGAATCGATAATAAGCCTGAACCATGATCAAACATAATTTTATTTGCAGTAATAAGAGCAGTCCTCTTATTATGATTCCCAAATATTTGATATTTTGAAATAAATAAAAACAGTCGCAACGCTTTTTCAGTTCCTGATACACTTTGGTCCATTAATTTCTGGTATCGATCCCTTACATCTTCTTCAGATAACATTGGCGGCACATACCTTCCCTGAATAGTCGATACTTCTACTCCACCGGTTCTTATTTCACCAGGAAAAAGGGCATCTTCCGCTGCAACGATCCGATTAATCCGCTTACTTGTCTCTAACAGGGGCTCTTGTACGTCATTTAAAAGCAGTTCAAAGCCTCTTTTTAAGTTAACGACGGTCAGGACATCATCTACAGCCACGTTATTAGCCCGGTTATACTTAATAATCTCTTCTGTTTGTAACAACGTTGTATCTAACCCTTCAAATTTTCCCGCATTATACACCAGTTCCACAATGTTTTTCTTCAATAAATACACAGACTCTTTGCGAGATAAGTGGTATTTATCAGGAAATTTCGGCCGCTTTTCTTCGTTCATCTTCTCACCTCTTGAATTTTTTCTTCTATTATATATGGCATTATTCTGTCATAGATCCAAACTCTTTACTGCGGTATCTTTATCTTCCTGGGTGATCCCAATATAGCGTAAGGTCTCCCGTTGCGAAGAATGGTTGAGCAGCGACTGAATGATCTCTGTTTTGGTCCCTTGCTTGTACAAAAAATAGCCAAAGGTCTTACGCATCGAATGGGGACCAATTTCTTTCAACCCAACCGCCGTTCCAGCTTCATGAATGATCCGCCAAAGGCTTTGTCGGGTCAAAGGCGTATCTGCTCCTTTTCGACTTGGAAACAAATACTTGCTGAAGTCTTGTACTTGCAGCTGCTCAGAAAATTCGGATTGAACATAGTCAAGAATCACTTTTCGCAATTTGTTCGAGATGAAGACCGAATTGTGCTTGGCTGTTTTTTGTTCCTTCATGGCCAGACGTTCTTTGACAATCACTCGCCCACGAGAAATTTCTAATACATCACTTAATTTCAACTGCCTTAAATCGGAGATTCGATAGGCTGTATTGATCCCAATCGAAAAAAGCACCAAATTCCGTTGCCCATATTTTCCGGAAGCCAAAATTGCCTTCATGGCATCAATCTTTTTTTTATCGCGAATCGGTTCCACGCTCTTCATTTTTAGCCACCTCTCAAATGTTACTTAATACGATTATAACAGATAATAAGTCACATTTAAATAAGCTATAGAAAAAAGGCTCTAAAAGAAAAGTGATTTCCTCTTAGAGCCTCTAAGGATAGAGCGATTTTAACGAATGTGACAGAAACAGATTGTGTCACATCAGTAAAATTTATGGAATATATTTAAGCAGATACTTTTTAATAGCACTTTTCTCAGAATGTCTTGCATAAGCCCATTAAAATTAATGATTTTTATTCTCTACATTTGATATTTTATCTGATAGATAATCAGTGATCACCAAAAGCACACCAAACGTCAACATTACATCTGCAATATTAAATACAGGGAAATTTAGAAAATCAAGACGTAGCATATCAACTACATATCCAATCCTTATTCGATCTACTAAGTTTCCCAATGCACCTGCAATAATAAAATTCAGGCCACTCGTCAGAATCTTTTTTTTACTTTTTAACATTAGCCAACCCAACATAGCGATTATGGGCACCGATATAACAATCAATAAGTTTGTATTATTACTCAAAATCCCCCAAGCTGCCCCACTATTTTGAATATAGGTCAGTGAAAAAATATCGGGAATGATGACTCTTTCTTCATATAATGCAAAAATATTAACTGTCAATAATTTAGCAATCTGATCTACACTTAGAAGAACGAATATTGATATTACACTTACAAATAACATGAAAGCCCTCATCATCTAAATATTTATTTATTGAATAAATTTGAAAGTTTTTCCCATAACAACAATATAGTTTCCTTGTTATTAAAAAAAGGTATTTGCACAGTATCTAAATTTTCAAATAATCCAGCTGCCTGATCATAATAATCTGCTAAGAATGTAGCTTGTTCATTCAAAAGAGCATTTGCTTCTTCAATATTGCCATTAGCTATTAGATCTTTGATTGTTTGTAAAATTTCTTCTCTATTCATTGAGTTCCTCCGTATCAAAATATTTACCTCAATTACTTAACACATCAGCTAATAATCACAAATTAACACTGATAAAGATAAATGATACTATAATTAAAACTAGGAATATTTGAGTTAAACAGCCTAAGCAGCCTCTGTTACTTCTATAAGAACCATGATTACCATGATGTTCTTTTTTGTAAGCGTTACTTTTATGGTGGTTATCTCTATAATAATCTTTTTTGTGATGGTGTCCCACAAAATTCACCCTCTTCCATAGTGTGTTCAAACAGAACTTTTAAAATAGTTTTTATGTGCTCATCTTTCAAAGAGTAGTACATATATTTTCCTTTACGCTCTGCTGAAACCATCCTGTTTTTTTTTAACTTAGACAGATGATGCGATGTTGCTGTATGTGACCTTTGGACCAATAACTGTAATTCAGAAACATTTCTTTCCTGTTTCGATAAAAAAAATAATATTTTTAGTCTGGTTCGATCATTGAGTACTTTTACAATTTGCTGGACTCCCTCAACTGATCTTTCTAAATCCTTATTCTTCATTTAGAATCTCCGTCCTATAATTATTACATTTCTTTTTGAGGAATTAATAATCTCAATCCGTTAAAAATAACCAACACAGTACTTCCCTCGTGAGCTAAGACTCCTATTCCTATAGTCATTTTACCTACAAAGTTTAATGATATTAATAGCAATACAATAAACATTGAAAAGATAATATTCTGCCAGACAATTTTATTTAATCGTTTAGATACTTTATGAGCATACACTAAATTCGATATGTCGTTCTTCATTAAAACTACGTCTGCCACATCAATAGCGACGTCTGTTCCATCGCCCATAGCAATTCCTACATCCGCATTAACTAAAGCTGGCGCATCATTGACTCCGTCACCTACCATTGCAGTTAGTCCATATGAATCCTGTTGCTGTTTAACAATTTTCGCCTTATCTTCCGGTAAAACATTAGCAATTACTTGACCAATCTTTAGCTCATTGCCAATCGATTCACCCGTAAGTTTAGCATCTCCTGTAATTAAAGTAGTGTGAACACCTTGATCATTGAAGTATTCTATTGCATCTTTTGCATTCGAGTTAGGGACATCCATTAATGCAATTAAACCTATAACTTCCTTATTAATTGCTATTAAAACAACAGTCTTTCCGTCTTTTGAATACTCATTAACTTTTTCTTTTATGTTTTTATCATAACTGTTAAATTCCGAAGGTTTAGAAATTCTATACTCATTATCATTGAATGTTGATACTAATCCTCTGCCAACCTCATTTTCTACTGATAGTGTTTTTGTCTCCGTATGTGGAAAATTACTAACTATAGCAGTCGCTAAAGGATGATTTGATTCTTTTTCCATTGATACAATAACGTCGATTACCTCTTCTTCGTCGACCCCATCAATGAAATATTGATTTGTAACAACGGGTTTTCCTTTCGTCAAAGTCCCTGTTTTGTCAAAACAAATAGCTTTAAGTTCCCCTAAATTAGATAAAAATGATCCCCCTTTAAACAGTACACCTCTCTTAGCTAAATTAGAAATCGCTGATAAAGTAGCTGGTACCGCACTAGCTGCTAATGCGCAAGGTGAAGATGAAATTAAAAATACAATACTTCGATATAAAGTTACATTCCAGCTCCATCCAAAAACTGTTGGACCCAAGACCAATATAAATGGGAAAATCATCAATACTAAGGTCACATACTTGGGCTCTAACCTCTTTATGGTTGTTGCTGTTTTACTCAAATTTTTCTGCGATTGATCAACTAGTTTTAATATTTTTGCAAATACAGTATCACTACTATCTTTTGTAACTTCCATAACAAACGAACCGGTACCATTAATTGTACTTCCGAATACATCGTCACCTACTGTTTTTTCTTTTGGAATACTTTCACCGTTTATAGACGACTCATCGATTGATGTTGTTCCAGAGATTATTTTTCCATCTGTAGGCACTTGTCCTCCATTTAAAACTTGCACTTTATCTCCGACCACTAATTGATCAACTGACACGACTTCAACAGAGTTGTCAATTGATAGTCTTCTGGCTTCCGTGGGATTTAGCTTTAGCAGATTCGTAATTTCTCTCTTACTCTTACCCTCTGCGTAATCTTCTAAGAAATGTGCTCCTGCAAAAATCAAAATTAATAGACCAGCTTCCTCGAAACTGCCAATAATCATTGCAGCAGCTGCTGCTAATACCATTAAAAAATGAATATTAGGCATAAATTTTTTTGTTTTCAAACTATCTTTTATTGTATCTCCAAAGCCCTCTATGATTACATGGTACCCTGCAGAAACCACCGTAATACTAAATAACATGTTAGAAAGTATAAGTAGATCTTCTCCTAAAAATAGAGCAATTAAAAATGCGATTAACCCAATGAAGTAAAAATACACTGGGATATTCCCATGGCTATGATCGTGTTCTTCATTATGTTTATGCTCAGTACCCCCATGGTTACTAGTCTCGTTTTTAAGAGAATGATTTTTGTTGTTGATTTCATCTTTGTCCATTTATATTACCTCCTAAATATTGTTTATGATTAATCATAGTTTTTGAATTCTTTGTTTTCATTTAAAATCTCATCCACATTTCGCCGATAAAAATCATGCTCTTTCAACCACTCCTTAAAGCTACCCTCAGATAACTGATAGATTCCTTTTATTTCTTGGTTATTGAAACCTAAGCTAAGTAATTTTAAATATTTTTCTAAAGTTAAGTCTCCAATTTTTTTGTTTTTGGAGCTATATCCTAGAAACTGTCCCAACAACTGAATTTCTTTTTTTAGTTCTGTATGATCACTATCTAACCAGTTAGGATTTTCATTTAAAAGCTTAATCAATTTTCTCCGTATTTCTTTTTTTCTTTCTTTTGACATCTTACTCATCCTTTAGTTAATGTAATAATATTATAAATGACCAATCACACATATGTCAAATTATTCATATGTTTTTTTAAAAAATACGGTTTTTCTTCTGTGTAATTAGCTTCGACCGATTACTTTTGAACATATAGTACCAATTTTTACCTAAATTTACGTCGATATCTAAACCACATTCTATAAATGAGATGGTTCTGTTGCAAAGTTTTAAATCTACTATCAAATAAGGTAGAATAATAGAAAAAGATAGCAGGAGGAATGACGATGAATCCTTTTAAAGGAAAGCAATTTCAGCAGGATGTGATTATTGTAGCCGTGGGCTACTATCTT
>NZ_JBSMXK010000038.1:0-10433 GCF_053761865.1 Enterococcus bulliens | reverse complement strand
CTCCAAGAAGTTCACTATGATCACCAATCATATCATATAATTGGTCTTCTGTTAAAACACCACATTTTACTGGGATTTTTTCAATTTCCATATATTCAAACCATTTTTCACTACCATAAAAATTTTTTAATTCAATATAGTTATTGTAAATTGAGTTAAATTTTTCAACACTATCAATTAAATTAGTTAAGACTGGCATAAAAGTGTCATATTTGTTTTCCATTTGTTGAATCAGCTCTATATCTTTGTTATCCATTTGATAATCCTCTCTCTTTTAGCAATTATCTCAAAAAGCGATTTTTAATGCAATCATTAGTATTTGATAAAGTTATATTTAATGTTGAGATTGCCATTCTAAGCACGTCTAGATCACTGGAATGAGTGATTGCGCTTGATATTGTGCCAATTGGAAGAGATTCAAAAAATTGTATTTGTGATTCTTCGTTTTGCGAAGAATCAACCGACGTCGGTTGATATTGGTATTATCTTAAATTAGAGTATGTATTCTATTTTTGATATGTTGGTACGTACAAACATTTAGATATTTCGAAACGTTACTAAATTTGTGTACGTTCACAAATTGGAAGTCGACTTCCATTATCTGATAACGTTATCATATTTGATTGTTGTCTAACTTAATTTGACAATTAATATTTTAAATCAAGAAGTAGTAAATAATCTTATTTTTTTACTACCAGACTGTCTTTAGATATTAGCTTTTCGTCACCCACTACAGTTGACATAGACCCACAAAAAACTTAAAAACCTTGCGATGTAAGACTGGCACGGAGAAGACCAATCTATCATCACAAGGTAAGAGTATTCAAATCTTACTTAAGAATCAAATAATAACAAATTTTAATTAAGGATAGTAATATCATAGATTTTTCTAGAAGTTTCTTGAGGTGAAATTTTCGTTACCTGTCTTTTATCTTCTAAGAAATTACCTTGTTCAAGTGAAGTGGAGAGACCACTCCAAGGTTCCAAAGCAATGAATGGACTTTTATTAGTTGTAGACCACAGAATCAAGTTCGGAAAATCATCAAAATCTACTCGAAGACCTTTACCAGACTTCCTTGACCGAAGCGTTACGCTACGAGACTTGAGCTGGTCAAGTGTAATGGCATCATGGGAAAAAAGTGAGTAGTCCAAATCGAGAATCTTTTGATTTTCCAAAAAAGGTGTCCGATCTTGCAAATCTAATAATCCTGTCTCAGGAAAACTCTTTGGTATCGAGCAATACTCAACCTCACTAAATTCAATATAATAATCCTCATAGTTTTCACCTTCTACTAAAGGACAATTGAATGCTGGATGGGCTCCAATAAAGTAAGGCATTGTTTTTTCCATTTCCAAGTTCGTTACCTGAAATTCGGTTCTAATTAATTTACCATTCAAGGTATAAACAACTCTCAGTTCAAACTGATATAGGTAATTATCAAGCATCTCAGCATTTGGTTTAATACTAAAGGTCACGCTATTATCATTGACTTCTTCCAGAATAAATTCTTCTTTTCGAACAAAACCATGTCTACGAATAAGACCTTTAAAAAAGGGTCTTTCTTGAGGTCTATAAATAACCCAATCATTTCGTAAACTACCACAGATAGGAAATAGAATAGGCGCCTGTCCATTCCAATAATTTGGATCAGCTTGCCAGAGATACTCTATCCCATCCTTGTCTTTAATCGAAGTCAGTTGACCACCAAGTGTTTTAAACTGAACAGTAAGATACTCGTTTTTTAATTCGATAGTCACAACTAATTCCTTTCTTTTTATTATTGGAAAGGCAAATAACTTACCTCGAAGTGAATAGTCTCACGTATTTCTACATCGAGTGATTGTAAAAATTCCCATTCAAATGCTGGTAACTCTAAATCAGAATGGCAAATCCACTCTTTTCCAGTTGAAACATACCATTTACCACATTTTAGCAACGGGGTAGCTTCAAGCTCAGGAATCATAGGACAATCTTCGAAACTAACAATATATACCTTTTCAAATCTTGCTCTAAATAAGTGTTGTACTTTTTCTAAAATATCGGATAACAATTTTTTACATTTTCAAGTAATATTACTCTATCACTTGAGTTTCTGCTACTTTCTTATACCAATGAGCTGATTTCTTAGGATAGCGTTCTTGCGTGTCAAAGTCTACATAGAATAATCCATAACGTTTTTCGTATCCGTTTGACCATGAGAAGACATCCATAAGTGACCAGATGAAGTAACCTTTAACATTTGCACCATTCACAATTGAGTCTGATAAAACTTCCAAGTGTTTCTTCACGTAATCAATACGACCATCATCATAAACGGTATTATCTACAAACTCATCTTTGTATCCAAGACCGTTTTCAGTGATGTAAATCTTCTTGTAGTTTGGATAATCATTTTTCACTCGCATGATTTGGTCATACAAGCCTTCAGGATAAATAATCCAGTCCCAATCCGTTCTAGGCACATAATCTGGTGCGATTCGGCGACCAACACCTTTAATCTGGTACTTAGAACTTCCTTTTTCACCCTTACCATTGTGAATGATTTCAGTCTCACCATCAAAGGCTTGCATCCAATCACTCATGTAGTAGTTGATACCAAGGAAATCGTTCAAATCTTTAGCTGCTTCAAGTGCTTGGAAATCTTCATCACGAAGATCAAGTTCTCCACCATTTTCAGCTAGGATGTGGTTGACCCCTTCCATCGTTTTATCTGAATAGTGTCCAAGGTAGGTTGCATCCAAGATAAATTTGTTATGGATAATATCTTCTAACTCAGCGGCACGAACATCTGCTGGATTTTCTGGATCATAAGGGTATTTGGTTGGCAACGCATGTACTACACCAATTTCGCCTTTATAACCTTTATCTTTATACAATTTCACAGCACGTGCATGAGAAACCATCATATTGTGGTGTGATTGGAAGACTTTGGCAAGATCATATTGAATGCCTGGAGGGAATTTACCAACCAAGTATTGACCATCTCCAATTGGGCCAATTTCATTGAAAGTTGTCCAGTAGTTTACTTCTGGGAACTCTTCAAAACAGAAAGCGGCATAATCTACAAAGTGTTCTATATTTTCGCGGTTTAAGAAATCTCCATCTGAGTGAAGAACTTCTGGTGTGTCAAAGTGGTGCAAAGTCACGAATGGATCAACATGACGTTTGTGGCACTCGGCAAAAAGATTATGGTAGAATTCAACACCTTTTTCATTTACTTCGCCATAGCCAGTTGGGAAAATACGAGACCAGGCAATTGAAATACGAATACCATTAACGCCATATTTTTCAGCTAATTCTAAATCAACAGGATATTTATGGTAAAAATCACTTGCAGGCTCTGCTGTGTACCAATAATTGTCTTCAAGATACTTATCCCATGCAACTGGGCCTTTACCATCCGTGTGAGTCGCACCTTCTGCTTGATAAGCAGCTGTAGCACCACCAAAAATAAAATCTTTAGGAAGTGTTTTAGTCATAACTATAAATCCTTTCAAAAAAATCATTTGAGACGATATTCTGAGTTCCGGAAACCAAGGAAATGAAATGAAATGCAATGGTATGGTTAACAATATTATAAGGAACTGAAAGAATAATCTCGTCTCAAATAACTTTTACAAATTTATTAATCAAACTGTTGTTGAACAAATGCAAGAGCACCTTGTCCATCACGTGTCAATTTGATATATTGAGCTCCTTCAGTTTTTGCAAGTTTAATGCCGAATTTATCTGTTTCAGCCTTCATGTCATCGAAGTTTGAAGCGACCTGTGGAGCCAAGATAACCAAGTCAAACTCTGACAACATTTCACGGTGAGCACCGTAACTACCCGCTGCCGCTTTGACTGGAACATTGTATTCTGCTGCTGCTTTGTTCAAGGCATTGGCAAGCAAACCACTTGTACCTCCACCTGCACAAAGAACAAGGACATTAGTTTCTTTTGTGATATTATTGTTTGCTGCTACATCTTCTTTAGCAACGCCTGATTTTCCAAGAACGGCATCTGCTTTAGCAGTATTGAAGTTTGCAGTTACTTTTTCTTTAAGAGCATCGTTTGTTTTACCAGAACGTTCTTCTTCAAGAATTTGTTCATCGTATACCCTAACAAATGGGTAATAAATGATAGTATCAACAACTACCAAGAGTCCGGCTAAGATAAATGATAGAACTTGGAAGTTAGTACCGAGTACAATTCCCAACGGACCAGGAGTAACCCATGGAAGGTTGGCAGAGAATGAGTTCATGTTCAATGTGTCAACAAAGAATTTAAAGATCCAAACGTTGACAATCGGAGCGAAAATGAACGGTACAAAGAAAATCGGATTCAATACGATTGGTGCACCAAATAAGATTGGCTCATTAACCCCAAAGAATGTTGGAACAACTGAGGCACGTCCGATGGCACGGTTACGTTCTGATTTACAAATCCACATGAACAAGAATGGAACAATCAATGTAGCTCCTGTTCCACCCATGGTAACAATAAACATTTGAGTACCAGAAGTGATAACTTTATCTGCATGTTGTCCAGCTTGTATAAGATGCAAGTTGGCATCGATATTGGCATAAGTGATAGCAGCGATTGCTGGTTCGACAATTGAAGGACCGTGGATACCAACAAACCAGAAGAAGGCATAAGCACCAAAGATAAGTGTAATTCCAAGGTAACCATCTGCAGCTGAGAAGAGAGGAGCAAGAAGGGTACCGATTGATTCTGCAACGGTTACACCAAGAGTTCCCTTAACAATGAGTTCAAGTCCATAAAGGAGAACAACCGATACAGTGAATGGAATCAAGTCTTTAAATACTTGAGAGATATTTGGTGGAACCTCTTCAGGCATACGAATAGTAACATTATTTTTCACACAGACCTTGTAAACATTAACTGTCACAAAGGCTGCAATAAATGCTGTCAAAAGACCTTTTGTTCCCATGAAGGCTGTCAAGAAGCCTCCTTCTTTTGCAGGCTCAGCTGCCATCAAAAGGAACCCTACCATAGACGCTAGCATCGTAGATAAGAAGTTAATCTGCTTGGTCGCAGGTAGGTCACGGTTCATTGAGTCCGTCAAAGCTTTAGCGGTAGTACCAACAACAAAGAATGCTAGGATACCCATCGAATAGCTATAAGGAGTCATCAAGAAGGTCTCAATGTCTTTTGACCAGTGGAATCCCCAAGCATTTGGGACATAGGCAATAAGGATAAAGATAGATGAGAAAAGGATGACTGGCATACCAGCGATAAATCCATCACGAATAGCACGAAGATAGATGTTTCGAGAGATTTTCTCAAAGAACGGTTTCCCTTTTTCAATAAGTTCAATGAGTTTATGCATTATTTTGCTCCTCTTTTATAAAGTTCGATGAGGTGATGAATCACATCTTTTAATAAGACAGTAGTCATTAAGTGGTCCTGACCATGCATCATGGTAACGCTGTATGGAAGTTCCTCCCCAGAAGCTTCTCGAGCCAACATAGCTGTCTGAGAATTGTGAGCCTCTGCAATACAGCTTCCTGCTTCTACTACAAGACTATCTGCCTTAGCGAAATCACCATTTTCAGCCGCTTTAAGCGCTTCTAAAAGTTTAGAGCGAGCATCTCCAGCATAAGCAACAATTTCAAACCCTAAGAGAGTCATCTCTTCTCTGTTCATAACAATATCCTCCGTTTTATGTTTTTACTATACTTTATCAGTCCATGGACTAGCTGTTTTAACAAGAACTTTGTTAAGTTCATCAATATTTTCGAATCCAGTAGTACGCAACCATTCACGTGCTGCTTTTTCACCTTCTTTGATGTAAGGTTCTACAGATCCTGCCCAAGTAGCACGTCCACAAAGCACACCATTAAACTTGGCACCTGAGTCGTGAGCAAATTGCAATGTTTCTTGGAACAATTTAGCAGATACACCTGCACTTAGGTAGATGTATGGAAGGTTAGTCGCTTCTTCTTGTGCTTTAAAGAAGTCAGCAGCTTCAGCTTTACTGTAAACCACTTCACCATCAGCAAAACCTTCGACATATTTAACGTTAACTGGTACTTCTACTTTAAGAACATCAATGTTAAAGCGTGGATCAGAGAAAACTTTCATCGCTTCAATGACTTTGCGAGGTTTCACTTTTGCGTATTCAACAGAACCTGCATCTGAGATTTCTTCATCATAAGCAAGGATTTCCAAGAAGAAAGGAATATCTTCAGCGACACATTCAGAACCAACACGTTCAATATAAGCTTGTTTTTGTTGGTTAAGTTCATCTGAGCTGTCTACATCATAGTAAAGCAAGAACTTAACGGCATCAGCGCCTTGCTCTTTGATACGTTTTGCAGACCAAACATCCAAGCAGTCAGGCAAACGTTTTGTACTTGATGTATCATAACCTGTTTTTTCATAGGCAAGAAGAAGACCTGCTTCTTTATCCAATGCTTTTGTTGCTGGAAGTCCATATTCAGGGTCAAGCAACATTGAAGAAGCGTATTTTGTAAGTTCATCAGCAACCAAAACCTTTAGTTCTTCCATTTGAGCTACAGTTGGTTCTGTATCTTGATACTGTGCCATCAAACGTTTCAAAGCACCACGTTGGTCAAATGCCAAAGCTGAGATAACACCGTTTTTATCTGAAATTTTTTCCAAAGATTTGCGTTTCTGTTCTGTAAGTACCATTTTTATACCTCTTTTACTTCAATTTGTGAGTTTAGTGTTTCGTAATTAGTCATATTCACATGCCCTGTCATTGTTTCTTGAGCATTTAACATACCCAATGTCATCGCATGTTTTAATAAGTCAGCGTCACTTTTTTTACTATTTAAAGCTGATGCAATACCAGCTACCGTTGAGTCCCCTGATCCGACTGGATTAACAACTGGGATATTAGGAATATCTACCTTATAGAAAACATCACCATGTTTTGCAAAGGCACCGTTTCGACCTAGTGAGACCACTATCCATTCGATACCACTAAAAAGTGACTCTTTAAGAACGTCTTTGAGTTCTTCAGTATCTTTTGTTACTTCTTTTCCAAGCAACTGTGAAAGTTCCTCATTATTAGGTTTGATGGCAGTAGGTTTAGCCGACGATTTTAGAACTGTTTCAAGAGGTGCACCTGAACAATCCAAAACGACTGCTACTCCTTCATCCGAAGCAAGTTGGATAAGTTTTTCATAATAATCGTTGGGAAGTCCTGAAGGTAAACTTCCTGAAATTGTCACAACTTCTGATTGTTTAATAATATTACTATAGTGGTCAAGAAAGCCTTCTGCTTCTTCATGAGAAATTGTTGGTCCTTGTTCCAAAATTTCTGTTTGGTTACCCTCGTGTAAGATAGCAATACAGTTTCTAGTGTTTCCTGAGATTTTATAAAAAGCTGGACTAACAGGAGATTGTTCTAATTCGCTTTCAATAAATTCACCAATTTTACCACCTAAGAAACCTGTAGCAGTAACTTTATCACCAGATTCATACAAGACTCTAGTAACATTTAAGCCTTTTCCACCAGCTGTCTTACTAACATCTTTCACCCTATTCACTGTATCAATTTTCAATGTTTCTAGAGGATAAGAGATGTCTACTGAAGGATTTAGTGTGACTGTCAGAATCATTTGTTATACCTTAATCGTGGTAGTCACCACGGTCCCATCTTTCAAGGAATTCTGTAAAGAAATCTTCATCTGCTTGATGTGCATTATGTGTTTCAACGTGTTCGATTTTTGCAATCAATTTTTTATTTTCTTCTGTTGGTTTGTACTCAGCTTCAATGAAAGCTTCAATGATGTCATTCATAAGAAGACCACCAGTAATCATTCCACCGAAACCGATAACATTCGCATTTAACTCTTCTTTTGCATATATAGCTGATGTCATATCACGAACCAATGCTGAGCGAACACCTGGAACTTTATTGACTGCATTGTTAATGCCGACACCTGTACCGCAGATACATACTCCCAAGTCTGCTTGACCACTTACTACTGCTTCACCGACTTTTTTACCATAGATAGGGTAGTGAGTACGTGCATGGTCATATGTCCCGAAATCAAGGACCTCATGTCCTTTTGATTTCAAGAATTCTGATACTGCCATTTTTTCATCTGTGACAATGTGGTCACATCCAATTGCGATTCTCATTCCTTAACTCCCTTTCTTAACACATCTTGTTAAGCATATCTACTCGGATTTGATGACGTCCGCCATCATATTTACCATTGACAAAACCTTTAGCGATGTTTTTAGCAAGCTCATCACCGACGATTTCAGCGCCAACCGTAATCATTCGTGAATTGTTATGTCCACGTGTCATATAAGCTGAGCGTTCATCTGAAACTTCTGCTGCAACCATACCTTTAATTTTAGTTGCTACCATGAATGGACCAGCTCCATAAGCATCAATTACAATACCTAAGTTTTGCTCATCTTTATTTACTTCAGAGGAAACTGCCAAGGTAACATCAACAAAATCTTGTCCGTCCTTAGTCACATCAATTACCTCAAAACCTTCTTCTACAAGAAAATTTTTCACAACATCCTTTAATCTCG
Organism: Enterococcus bulliens; assembly: GCF_053761865.1. Classification (NCBI taxonomy): domain Bacteria; kingdom Bacillati; phylum Bacillota; class Bacilli; order Lactobacillales; family Enterococcaceae; genus Enterococcus; species Enterococcus bulliens. Next base: position 1,906 of record NZ_JBSMXK010000038.1, on the reverse strand, counting down.
TACCTTTGAGATCTGCACCAACAACAATAGCCATTTTGACCACCTCCTAAATTTTAGAAAGAAATGCTACGTAGAAGTAGAAAATATTTTGCAAAATGTTCAAAAAAACGTTTTCATCATTTCTTTGTTTATATAATATCAAACATCCAAACAAAAAACAACGCTTTTTTGTTTGTTTTTTGTTTATTTTTTGTTTTTTTTAAATTTAAAATAGATAACACCGTTAAATTATTGTTCATTTTTGTTCATTTAATTCATCACAAAATGGACGTGAAATATCTATTCAATTATTACAAAAGTCTTTTACTATCTATAACTTACTGATTAAGAGGTCCTACTTTATTTTCGTCTTATACAAAATCTGACCTAAGCTAATATACGTCAATCCTCTATTCTTATTTCATCATCTAACGTTTGTTTTTATTTGAAATTGTTTGTTTCACCTTAAAAATATTGTCTTTTATGATACAATTAAAAGAGAATTATCTTTGGAAAAAAATTACTTTATGAAAGAAGAGTCTTCATATGAACAAAAAACGACGATTAGAAAAAATTTTAGATATGTTAAAGATTGATGGGATCATAACCATAAAAGAAATAATAGATGAACTAGATATTTCCGATATGACAGCCCGTAGAGACCTTGATACTCTAGAAGCTGATGGATTTTTAACACGTACTCACGGTGGTGCACAATTGCTTTCCTCTAAAAAGCCACTTGAAAAGACACATATAGAGAAGAAAAGTCTAAATACAAAAGAAAAAATTGACATTGCTAAAAAAGCCTGCTCTTTAATCAAAGATGGCGATACTATTTTTATTGGACCCGGAACTACACTTGAACAACTGGCATTAGAATTGAAAGGTCGTAAAGGTTATAAAATTCGTGTCATTACAAATAGTCTTCCTGTGTTCTTGATTCTAAATGATAGCGAAACCATTGATTTATTGCTTCTTGGCGGTGAATATAGAGAAATAACTGGAGCGTTTGTAGGTTCAATGGCTTCGACAAATTTAAAAGCAATGAGATTTGCCAAAGCTTTTGTTAGTGCAAATGCTGTTACCCATAATTCTATTGCTACATATAGTGACAAGGAAGGTGTGATTCAACAACTTGCCCTAAACAATGCTATAGAAAAATTCTTATTAGTAGACAGTACTAAATTCGATCGATACGATTTCTTTAACTTCTATAATCTAGATCAACTCGATACCATCATTACAGATAAACAGATTAGCCCTCAACACTTAGAGGAATTTAGCCAGTACACTACTATTTTAAAAGCGGACTAGAATTATGACTTATAAAAATATTATTTTTGACCTTGATGATACTCTTTATGACCATCAACTCCCCTTTAAATGTAGCGTTGAGAAATGTTTTCCGACGATTGATATCCAACAAATAGATAACATTTATAAACGTTTCAGATATTGGTCTGATGTTGCTTTTCCTAAATACACGAAAAAACTCATCAGTATTGAGCAGCTTAGAATTTTTCGCTGTCATAAGTTCGCTGTCATAAGACTATGGAAGAATTTGGCATCGATAGTATTTCTAGGACAGAAGCTCTAGACTTCCAAGCTGACTATGAATATGAACTCGATCAGATTACGATGATTCCTGAGATACATCAACTACTGCTGGCTCTACATAAAAACCACATCCCAATAGGTATTCTAACTAATGGCCCTGTTGACTTACAGAGTCGAAAACTCCAAAATATTGGTGCCTATCAATATTTTGAAAAGGCATTTGCTTTATGGATAATCGACCAGGCGAATATCGATAGGTAAACTTTTGAAATAATCTCCAGTTTTTCCCCCGATCCACACCGTGCATGCGATTTTCACCGCACACGGCGTTCTATCAACAAATTAAACCTTTTTTTGTTTTCCTAAGTCT
>NZ_JBSMXK010000037.1:0-10640 GCF_053761865.1 Enterococcus bulliens | reverse complement strand
CTTATTGGTGGAAATTGTGTAAATAATTTTAAGCAATTAGATTCTATGATAAAAATTATCAAAACGGAAAAAGAATATATACGATACAATAAGCTATTGAAATACAACTCAGATATTTATGATATTCTGATGACTGATTCTAAACTTTTACAGAAAACTGAAATTATTCTCCCTAAAGGTTATTATGATAGTTTTGATAAAAGGCAGAAGCAAGTAAAAAGATTACTAATGGATTATATACGGCGAGGGAAAAGTCCTAAGAAAAAAGAGATAGATAAGTTACTTTCACTTTATAGGTATGAACGCAGTAACCTAAAGCATTTTGTAAAACAAAATAACCAAAATACAGATTATGTTACAAGAAAAATAGCTAATGAAATAGAAAATAATCAAAATGATGATTACAAAGAGATTATTAATGAGGTAATGGAAAACAATGGCAAATTGTCTGCTGTTATCTCAATGAAAATAAAAGTTGTAGGCCATTTGAACAGAATTAAGCCTTTAATAAGTAATCAGCTTCCAAAAGAAATTACACTGGAACAAACTTCTTTCGGGATGTTTATTCTCTCAATAAAAAAGTTTAATGATAATTATATTTTTAAAGTAGATTCACCTTTTTTGCTAGAACTTTTTTATCGGAAAAAATTAAGAAAATTTGATGATGTTTTTTTAGAGAATTTAAGAAAATTTGATATTTTCGGTGTGAGAACTAAAGAAAAACTACTTATACTATCTGAAAGCTTTGTTACTTCTGATAATTTATTTCGACTAAAAGAGATTGACTATCGAAAGATTGTCTATAGGTATGATGATGACTTAACTGTAATAGAATTCAACGAAGTACTTAATAAGGTTGCATCGGTTTTAGAAAAATATACTATCTTTGAAAAAAAGTGGGATACAAACTTATATATTTATAGAAATACTACTTTAGAAGAAAAAGGAAAAGAGCTTTTATTTAGTCAGTTGGACAGAACCAAACAAAAAATAATTGATTCTTATGATAAAAAATTGGAGATTAAGGAGTTGTATGACTGGATTTTACAAGCGATTGAATAAAAAATATGCCGTTATCTTTTAAAAATTACTTGAAAAAGAGTGTGCCCATATAGAGAACAGGCTTGCATAAGTAGAAAAAAATATTAATTTAGTTATTAGAAGGTTGTGAATAAGTTCATGGATAGACAGTATTATAAACAAGTAGTTTCAAATCAACACCAATCGCAATTAAAAGTAGGTTCTGATAAAAAATTAATGAGCGATATCTCGTTCAGACATTATAAATTGACCAAGCAAGTAGAAAACATGAAGATGAAAGATGGAATAAAATGGTGTTATGGATATTCAAACTATATCAATCATCAAGGAATACCCAATTTACAAGGTATTCAGCGACAAAAATTTCAAAGAGGACAAATAGTTTTTGTTGATTTTTTCGGAGGGTTTGGTGAAGAATTAACTTTTGACCACAATGCTGTAGTATTGCAAGCAGGGATTACAGGATTAGTAGTCGCTCCGATAACCTCAGCTCCTAGATATTATCAAGATATAAACAATCCGTTGTTAGTCCAAATAAAACAAAAAATTAGTAATCAAGGTAATTTATTGTATAATTCTACTATTAGAATAGACCAACTAAGATATATAAGCCGTAGCAGAATATTGAGAAGACATGGACTGATATCTGATGGAACAAAGTTAGACGAAATATCTTTAAAAATATCTCAGTATCTTACTCCTTTTCTATTGAAACAAATGGAAAATGATATAGTAAGAACTAAACAAAAAGCTAAAGAAGATATAGAACAATTAAATGAAGAAATCAAAATTTTGAAAGAAGAAAACGCCCGATTAAAAGGATTAAATAGAAGTACTGAAGTAGATTTTTAAGTTTGAGGCTTGACAAAATATATTTTGAGAAATACAATGAGTATGTGATTAAGAATTAATCACATACAAATAATAATATTTTTCGGTGCATCAATCTATTTTTGATGGGACCCTTACACGGATGAAGTGTAAAAGATTTTTTATCCCTTGTGCTTTTTAGCATAAGGGATTTATTTTTGTTCTACAAATTTGCAACCTCCAAATTATGATGCTATAAAGGTCCTTAAAAGGGATACTTTTATAATTAGTATCCATCACCAATCCTATTCTATCAATCTTTCATTTTTGATTTATAGGGAGATGGATACTTTTATATTTAAATACACTATAAGTATCCATAAATAGTGCATCTTAGGGAGGTAATTTATGGGACAAAAAATGATTAATGTCAAACCGATAAAAAATAAGGAAACGCTAATTCAATTTGGAAAAGAATTACAAAAGGGCAAACACGGAAAAAGAGATTATTTGATTATGGCAATTGGAATAAAGACAGGGTTACGGATTTCAGATATACTTAATTTAAAGGTTTCTGACGTGAAAAATAAAACACAAACAGAAATTATTGAACAAAAAACAGGAAAAAGAAGAACGTTGCATTTAAACAGATTGACCGTATCTATTATTGAATATTTAAATGAAGAACATGATTCTCAATCAGAATGGTTGTTTCCAAGTCCTTCAGATAGAAGTAAACCCTTGGCAAGTCATCAATATTACAAAATCATGCAAAAAGTAGCTGATAGTATGGGGTTAGATTATATTGGCACACATACACTAAGAAAGACTTTTTCTTATTTCTTTCTAAAGCATAATCGAGGAGATATTGTAACATTAATGAAAATTTTAAACCACAGTAGCCAAGCAGTAACTTTAAGATATGCTGGTATTGAAGAAGACGATATCAAAGCGAAATTAGAAGATTTTGACCCATTTAAGTAAATAAACCACAATCAATTAAGATTGTGGTTTTTGCTTGTCTTTTTTTAATTGAGCAGTATTGTACTTTTCCTTATTTAAATAACTTTGAAAATACAAGTTATCTGCATTATCATACTCAGTTTTATTATCAGAAATATAAATGGCATCTTTAGAATTTTTGTGTAAGGTTAAATAATAGAAGAAATCAATTACAGAATAAATTGCTCGTAATGTATATTGATTATTTTCTTTCACAAAATAACCAAGGGTATTAGAATCATTCAGATAAATCAAAATATCATCCCGGATGAGTGTGATATTATTTTCCAAGTTTCTAAATGAGACATCTGCTAAGCTAGATTGTATGGTAGGGATAAATTCTTTAGTTGGAATAGCTAATATATCAACAGTTTCTATAGAAGTTGTATAGTAGCGTTTTTGTAGCATATCTGAAAAAGAAGATACTTTAATTGGCAATTTAGTCAATTCGTTGACGATGAACTGACTAAAATACTTTCTATTTTCTTCAGAAGTTAATTGATTGTATCGTTTATTTGCAAGTTTTTTTATAGCTTCATCATTTTTATAGTTATATTTACCTGAAGTAAATACTGAAAGATAGAGCTGTTTGTTTTTATCTAGTGAATTAATCACTTGAATTTTATTGGTATATAAGCCAATAGAAACCAAATTTTGAACAACCATTGCCTGCAAATCTAAATCCTTCATATTTTTTAAGGCATATTTATCAACATAATAAAAATGTTTATTTAATTTTCCTTTAGAAATGATTTTGTTCTTTTTTAGAGTTTTTAATCGTGATTCTAAGCTGATGCGATTGCATTGCAAGAGCTTAATCAAGGTATTTTCATATATTCCGTTTGAATTAATTATGATGTCTACTAATTCCTCAGAATCAATAGCCCGATTGTTTACAAAAAGTGTGTTCATATACACTCCCTCCTATTGTGATATCTATTATATTTTTTTTAAGTATCCCTTCTCGAAACTATCCATAAGTAACCCCACACTCATAACTATCCATTCTCATTTCTATCCATCATTTAGTGATTGTATTTGTATAGAAAATTTTTCTATTTCTTGCTTAGGTAGCTGTTTTGAAAAACTCATGGAGGTTTCCATTGCGATTTTTCCGAATTCACATCAAAATTGGCATAGTTTTCAAAAAGTTATCACAAAAGTTCTCATTTTGTTATCATCTATTTTTTTGGAAAAACCTCTTTTTTAGGGTTGATGGAGGGTTTAGGTAGGGTATGAAAATTAATAAATGTAAGGATTATGAAGGGGTTCATAATTTAAAAGTATCCCTGATTTACAAAAGTATCCATCTCATAACTATCCCTTTTCATAACTATCCAACTCTATTTTATCATCTAAAAGTAGGGGATGGAAATTTGAACGTTGTCTATAAATCAACTTGACTATAAAAAAAGTGTGTGATAAAAAAATATCGCTCATTGAATGAGCGATAAGAAAATAAATAGGTCGAAAGTAGTCTAGTTTACATTGTAATATGAACCGTCTGACATTCTTATTGCTTGAGGTAGAATGCCTGTCCATCCATTCGTTTCAACAGAAGAAAAACTTGAATTTCCAAATGTGCCATTCATCAATAATTGTTTGAAACCTTTAGGTAATGTTAATGTTCCTGTGAAATTAGCATTAGAAAAAGCTTGACTTCCAATAGATGTGATTTTTTTTAAATCTAAAGTTCCACTAAAATTACTGTTTGTGAAAGCACTATCTCCAATAGAAGTCAGCGTATCAGGTGCAGTAAACGTTCCTGAGAAGGAAGATTGAACAAATGCACCATCTCCAATAGTAACTAGATATTTTGGTAAGGAGAGCATTCCGTTAAACTTTGCTCCTGAAAATAAACCAAAGTTTATTGAATAGATTACTTTTCCGTCTACTTTATCGGGTAAATTTAAAGTGATTATTGATAAGTTACTTCCATCTCTAAAATCTGACATTTCTTCTGTTGGAGATGAGCCAACTATTCTCCAACCAATACCATCATCATACAACCTTAAATACAATTGGTCATTTACTTTTACATAAGTTGTGTTTCCTTCTGTTTTATAAGATTTCAAGTCTGATTCTGAGCTTAAACTGGTTTCTGCTTGTGTAAGCCCATCGGCAAAAATAGTGGTTAGTGAACCTTTTAAATTATCTCCAAACAATAAATAAACAATATATACGAAAATACCGAATATAATAATTGCAACGACTATGAATAGTCCTTGACTTGTTCCGTTTGTCATTGATAAAAATTCCTCCTTTTTGTTTTTTAATACATATGTTATTATAGCATCTTAAAGAACTGATATGAATTTTTTAATACGTTATAAATGTTGATACATAGGTTCTTATGTGTTTTTTCGTTTAAAAAAATAAGAAATAATAGAAAAGTAAAGTGACGATTTATTTGCTAGACAATTGTTATTTTTTATGTGATAATAAAACTACCTTGACAAGAACCATTTGAATAGCCTCTATGGTTTTAAATGATTTTTTCATTTACCCTGTCTATTTCCCAGTAGTCAGGGTATTTTTGTATTTAAAAAGAAATTATTAAACTAAGGAAAAGAAAGGAGGAGACCTCGCATGAGAAATAAAACGATTGGCTATATTCGCACTAGCAAAAATACGCAGGACTTAGGACTAGAAGTGCAGAGAAAGGCATTGGAAAAGTTTGAACCTGATGAATTATTTTCTGAGCAGATTAGTGGAAGAAAGGAACATCGAACAGAACTTGACAAAGCATTGAAACGTTTAGAAAAAGGAGATACCTTAATAATTTATAATTTAGCTCGGTTAAGCAGGTCATCTAGGCAATTGGTAAATCTTATGTCTGAACTGAATGAGAAAGAGATATATCTGAAAAGTATTCAAGAATCCATTGATACCAGAACAGCGAGCGGACGACTATTCTTCACCGTTTTAGCAGGTATAGCAGAATTTGAAGCAGAAAGTATTAGTTTACGAACAAAAGAGGCGTTAGCTAACTCGGATAAACAGTTGGGTAGACCACCGATTAAGAAAAATAAACGCAAAAGAATTATTGTTTTGTATCAAGAAAATCAGCTATCTTTGAAAGAAATTGCAGTAAAATGTGCAGTATCCGAAAAAACTGTTTATAACATTGCTAAAAAAGCAGGCTTATCCCGAAAATGAGACTTGTCATTTCAATGGACAAACGATAGAATTTAGTAGTATAAGTTGGTAATTAACTGGCAATAAATCAACGTTTTTTACCGACACTGCATAAAAAAATAAAATACATAAAAAAGACGATTGTATCAGTATTTCTAGAGTTGATATGGTGGTCTTATTTTGTTGTGGCAAAAACGTTGATTTATTACCTCGTTAGAATTTATTGAAAGGGTTGATTTTATGGCTTTAAAAGATGGGATAAAAATAATCATTCAAGATGTAACTGAACCAGAAACTGAAAAAGAGGGTTGCTTAACAAAAATTGGAAGTTTTATTGTTGCAATGGTTGTAATTATTGGATTATTGAACCTATTATTTAGATTTCTAATGAATCATCCACTCGTTTTGATAATGGCTATAGCGGTTATCGTATTTTTCGTCGTTCAAGCAAGTAAAAAATAAGGAAGTGTTAGAAATGAATTATTGCAGTCAGTGTGGAGAGAAGTTAGCGAAAGATTCGAATTTTTGTGAAAAATGTGGCAAGAGCGTGAAAGGCGAACAAATTGTTAGGCAGTTTGAAACTCAATTAAATATTTTTCGATTGAATCAAAGGAAAGTTAGCCGCTTTATTAGTTTTATCAAAAATAATTTGATTGTTCTATTTACTTTTATAGTGATTACTATGCTTATCCTAACAATTAAACCCATTTTGGGGTGGATGTTTTTTGTTGTGTCTATTATTTTTGGTTATTGGTATGCAAATAGTAAGAACAGTTCAGAACATCTATTGAATAAAAAGATGAAAGAAAAGGTTATGATGCTTGATAAGCAGGAAATAAAAGAGTTTACAAATGGTTTGCTTCAAACAGCTACTCAAAATCTTACGGTTAGAAATGAACATATAGAACAATCATCAAATAATAGAAATGACGTTTTGGAAGATAAAAATGAATACCATAACGAATCAGCTAGAATGAACTCTAGCTGGATTGTTTCATTAATCGGCATAATATTCTATTATACAGGCGTATTCTTAGCACCAATACTTCATGGTGAGATTAATGGTTTGGGGTATGGGTTAGATTCTACTATTACTTTGTATGACTATCTAACGTTGCTCTCGAAGATGGATGGTGGCTATCAGTTTTTATTAATTGTTATTCTGATACTTCCGATTGTTTCATTTGTTCTGTTGTTTATTAATCATATAGTTAGTAAGTTTATTCAAATTTTATTACTTGTAGTAAATGGATTATTTTTGTTTAAAATAATTTCTGAAATAAAAACTTATTCAGTTTCTTCAGAGTATTTTGATATAAGCAGTTCAAATTCTGTCGGATTTGGGATTTTATTAGTAGGGATGGGCATTATTATGATGATAGTAACAACTATATGGAAAGTGACTAAGGAGTAAGACAAATGAACTTTTGTAGTAAATGTGGAGAAAAATTAGTAGATAATCATTGCCCGAAATGTAAAGGAAATACATCAAAAAGGTTTTTTAATAAAAAATCTGTGTTAGTTAGTTTATCTGGTATTATTATCATTTGTTGCAGTTTCTGGCTTTATAAAAACCATGTAGAAAGCGAATTTATTGATAATTACAATAATCTATATTCTGATAGTACAAAGTCGGTTCCAAATATGGATTTAGATGAGCAAAAAGTAAAGAAAATGGAGAAAAGTCTTTGGGCAGTATCGGGAGATAAATTAGAGTATAAAAGACAATTGGCTGATGTAAGAGAAAAAGTGAATGTTAGGGATAAAGTCAATCAACTATTTGACGAACCTATTCCAGATAATTTCGATTCTACGTATTTGACCATTAATTCAGATACTCGTATAGAAACACCTGAAATTGAAGGAGATGACACCTTTTCTAAAGGATTGCGTTCAATCGTTAATTATTATAACCGACAATTTGATATGCTTGAAAGTGTGGAAGAAACAATCAATAGTTGGAATATTGCCTTGATTGATTTGACGGATATTGACACATTAGAAAACTCTATTCAAAGCATCAATGATACAAAATTAAATGATAAAGCTAATGAATTGGCTAGAGATATCGTGACGATTAAAACGGATTTTGAAGATTATTTTAATCAGCATGTTGGCTGGCATTTTAATCTTTCAGATAATAAATTAGGTGATATCTATCACTTTAATTATCCTGAAAATCAATTAAGTTGGGGTGCTTTTCAAGGAAGTGGCATGGATGGGTATATGAATTCAGTAAAGTATGATATGAAAAACAAAGTCTATTATATTGTCACACCACTTATCAGCATGGCTAAGACAGTTTACGATACCACAATTACGCCTATCACCCTAATAGACAAAGATACGATTTCTATTAATAATCAAATAGCCATGTATGACCCTGAACATGTTGAAGCATATAACGTATTCCAAAATAAGCCAAGTGCGAAAGTAGATGCAATGAAAAAAATAGCATTTGATACATCAGCGATTGAAATAGCTTCTAAAGATGATGCGACAATCTATTTCAGCAAGTTTAAAGATTCGATAGGGCTTCCAGAGAAAGTTTCTTATGAATTTCTTTCTGAAGAAAAGGAAATGTATGAATTTAATATACGTATTAATTCTGAAGGTAGTGAAGAAGTTACAAATCGAGCAGGAACAGCAATTGTCTATCAAAATGGTTACATGACTTATAAGAAAGCAGATTAATTAAAAAGAAGGATAGAGATAATTTGAATCAGTTGTCAATAAAAAAATATGTGAAAAATAAAGTAAAGCGAACGTTTATGAGAGCCAACGTAACCATTCCTAAGATTGTTTTAAATAAATTGGCAAATGAATTATATAGTCAATTTGAAAAACTATCTGATAAGCAGCAGGAAAAATTGATATTTTCCGAGGATTTAGTGATTAAATTGTGGAATATGCACATGAATAAAATGAATACAGAATTATTAGAAGAGATATGAATAAAATCATATCTCTTTTTTTATTCAAAAATTATCTCAAAATTACCATCAAAAACCACTTAAAAAATGACCCTTAAAAAAGCCTTATTTATTAAGGGTTTTATACTTGTTGACAAAATTAATAGATTGCTGTTACATCAACGTTTTAAAGCACTATTTTTCAAAAAACACCCCTCAGACTTCAATAAAATTTTTTTGTGGGGAATTATCCACTTCATGTTCAATTTAAGGTGTTTTTTTGTATATAGAATTGAGGATAATTAAATAAAACGTTGATAAATCAATGTTTTTAATTAGTTTGGTTCTTTCTAAAGTTAGTAAGTTAAAAGAAGGGGCTTTTTGTCTAAAAATAAATGATACATTATCTTTACTTCAGTTTCAAATGATGGTATGGTACATCCGTGATTAATAATTTAATTTTATATGGAGGAGTATGACATGGAGAAAGAAATAGGTAAATATGAAGATTTAGAGCAAGTTCAGCAAAAAATAAAAGAATGGCTGATGGTATTAGATAAAGTTTATTATGTAAAAATGACAATGATTGCTAAAGCGATTGGTATTCACGCCCAAAACTTACATAATTTTAGAAAAAATAAAAGAGGCTTGAGTGAAGAAAAAACGTTTTTGTTGGAAAAGTATCTGGTGCTAAAATATGGAAAATTATTGGATTTAGAGGAGGCAGATTATGCGGTTATATTTAAGTAGTATTGAAAATACAGAAAAACCTAAAAATATCCTAGTTAAAGCTATTTCAGCAACTATTTTAGAAGAATTAGTAGATATTTCTATGGAAGAATTTGCCAAAGAACTAACAGAGAATGGAAAAACAGCAGTGTTAGCAGAATTGACAGAACCTAAATTATCTAAACAAACAGCAATTATCGGACAAGAATTAGTTATGCTTGATTTTGATAATAAAGATATGAACAATATCTATACGATTGATGATTTAGAAGCAGATGAATTTATGTTAGACAATGCCTGCTTTATCTATCGAACATTTAGTGATAGAAATTCAGAAGTAGATAAATTTAGAGTAGTTTTTCGATTAGATAGGGTGGTTACTTCAACTAAAGAGATAGAAGCAATTTATCAATCCTTATTTAAAAAATATCCACAAGCAGATTCATCTGTTGGACAAACCAGTAGACTATTTTTTGGAAGTAATAGTGGCTATGAAGTGATTGATTGGGATAATAGATTGGATACTACAAAATTAGTAGAGTTAAGAAATACAGATATTTCTAAAGAGGTCAAAGCTATAAGTGGTGAAATGATTGATGATTCTATACCGAATTATTAATTATTAAAATTAGGTAGATTTGATATTGTGAAAGAGAAGTTAGGGGATAATTATAAACAAGAATTTCCTGATGATTATAATGCAATGAACTATTTTAAATCATTAGACATGAGAGAGTTTCTTGAATTATCTGAAGAAAATCCATTTTTTGATATTTTCCATAAAGAAGATAATCCTAGTGCAAGTGTGTTTTATGCTGAAGAACATGGCATTTATTTATATAAGTGCTTTTCTGACAGTAATAAGTATTGTGGGAATATTATCTCTTTATTGGAGCGTTATTTAAAAATATCTTCAATCGAAGTAGTTAATTTATTAGTAGAACTTACTGGCTCGACTGTAACAAATACTTCACAACTAGGTCAAAGTAAATTTAATGCTCAAAAATT
>NZ_JBSMXK010000036.1:0-10665 GCF_053761865.1 Enterococcus bulliens | reverse complement strand
TCGGAGTATTAAGGGAGGCGTTTCAAGGCGTTACCCTATCATTCCACCTCTCAAACTGAAAGTTCTCCACTAACGTCTGTTAAGCCGTTAGTGTGCCTAGTCTTTTCAACTAGAAACATGTCGCACTATTTTCACCTTCTCTGTCGCTATCTGTTGCAACAATAATTGTATTTGCCTTTTTGAGCAGTTCTGCAACAATTTTAAACTGCTTTCCCTTATCTGTTGCAACTTCAAAATCGTATCGATCAGGAAAAATCGGCAAAGATTCAAGTTTCCAATTTTGCCACTTTTCGTCATAATGACTTGGTTCTGCTAATTCCACTAAATGCCCAAAACCAAAGGTGATAAACGTTTCATCTGTAAATAGTGGGTCTTTGATCTCAAAATAACCGTCTTTTTTGGTGCTTTGTTTTAAAGAACTTGCGTAGGCTAATGCCTGGCTTGGTTTTTCAGCTAAAATAACCGTACTCATTAACTATCCCTCTTTTCATTTTTTTCTTTGATCTACTGTCACGTTATATCTTGATCGATACCTTCTAAACGTTCGGCGATTGATTCCAGTTTGTTCTTCAACTTCTTTATCGGATAAACCATTCAAAAACAAATCGAAAGCATGCTTTAAACGTGGATCATTTTTTAATTTCAGTTGCCGACCTTTGAATTTGCCTTTTTTCTTAGCAATTTCGATTCCTTGTGCCTGACGTTCCTTAATTTTTTTTCGTTCTGATTCTACTTGATACTTGTATAATTCAATGACAAGGCTATTAATCAAACGCCTTAAATTTTCATCTTCAATACCATTCATTGAGGGTAAATTTAAGACTTCCAGGGTTGCCCCCTTAATTTGAATTCGATTCATCAATTTGTCATTTTTATATTTAATTGGCACAGCTTTTTCTAATTATTTGTCATATTCATAGTCAACTATAGCTACAAAAGCAACTAATTTTGGAGATAGATTGAGATATTTAAAAATCCCTCATGAAAAATTAGTTGCTTTTGTCACTTAGCACTGAAAATTTATGCCATTTATCTAGAAAAATGACACCTTCACCCTAAAAAATAAATCGAGTTGTGTGTCTGTTTTCGGCCATTTTGATATCTTATTTAAACTTTCTTGAATAAATGTACGATCTAAACGCGGTCAATGGAACATCCGTTTCAAGCCCTTCGTGTAAGAATGATGAAAATGCTGCAATTAAAAGGGCTCAAAAATGAAGCACAGAAACTGAAAGTAAATTGGCGTTTCTTAACTAAAAACAGATGGAATATGAAAAAACTTGGTATAGTTTCCGTGCACCTAAATTCCCACTTCTTACAGAAAGTTTAGACGAAGAATTTAGAAAAAACTACAAAATTTACTCAAATATAACGGAGGTATACGAAGTGCATTGATTTCTCCCCATACCAATGACAAAATAGAAGGCAAGAATACCCATATTAAACAATGAAACGTGTATCTTATGGATTTAAATCATTTGATAACATGAGCATTTTTTATTTGACTTCTAGTATTCTTTCTTCTTTTAACATAACTTTTTTCTTATTTATCTTCCAAATCGTGGATGGCCTCTTTTTTTTCTTCAAACCAAACTGCACCAACCAACTCTTGCCCAATTTCAAACGATAGCAATCCCCTGGTAGATCGGTAAAAGTGACTTGTCCGGTTTGATCTGTTAGTTCTTGATAGGCTTTTCCATTACGCCGCAGGGCTTTTTTCCCTTTTTTATCATAGAGTGCGATTGGCGTATGTTCTGCCACGCCTTCTAAGCAAACAGTGAAATCAAAACGCACTTTCCGCAATCGGTAACGGGCGATCACATGATACAATTGATAAATAGCGGCTAAGATCAACAGGCCCATCCCCCCCAAGATAGCGATTTGTTTCAACTTACGAAAACGATCGCCTATGACTTGTTTTTTCTCGGCAGCCGGTGTATATGGCACGCGTTTTCCTGTGACTAACAAACGGTGACTATTGATCATATAAGGGGTACAGGTCATGAGCGTCACCAAGTCTTGGCCTGGTTCGATCTTTAAAACCGAAGTCTGATCTGGCGTCACGACTTGGCTGTCAAACACTTCATAAGCCAAGGTTTCCCCTAAGACATTTAGCAGAAAAATATCACCGTTTTTAAGCTCCGGCAGATTGGTGAAGAGTTCCCGTTCTGGCAAGCCACGATGAGCCGAGATCACCGCATGGGTACTTGCGCCACCAACAGGAAAGGACGTGCCATCTAGGACCGTCGCACCTTGTTCCAATAAATCATCATTGGTTGTATCGAATAGCGGTAACTCAATGGCCAAATCAGGAAGATTGATGGTCCCAATCAAATGCTTTTTGTAATAAGCAGCTGAAACCGTACCACCATTCGGATTCGCAAACGGATCGACACCCGGAGCTAACCCGCTGTCGCTCAATTTATTATTTTCTTCCGCCAGTCGCTTGCGTTCGGCTTCAAATTCTTTCTGGCTTTCCTTCAAATAGCGATCGACGCGCACTTGATCGATCACATTATTCAACGCATCGACATAAAAAGGATAGAGCATGGTCAAGATGCCGACCATAAAAATGAGGATGATCGCAATTTGCGAGATCACTTGCCGATTTTTCTTCATTTTTTCGCTCCATTCTCCAGATAATAAGTAACTTTCTTACCGTGCTTTTTCTTCGTGACGTGGCTTAAAACAAACTGCCGATCTTTTAAACGGCGGACCTTGCCCTTAACTGGTTTTGTCGACCCATCGATCGCCTTGGCATAATAACGACCCCCTCTGATCTCAGGGAAAGACACCCATCCATCCACCTGGCTTACAGCAACTGGTTGGCTAGTGACATCTGTTGCCCAGCGTTTTTTACGTACTAAGGTAAAAGTCACGCCTGCTTTGGGTTGACCATTTTCCAATAAGTAAAAACAAAAGTCATAACTGTGTTTGCCACTTTGATAATAGACGAACTTGCGATACATCCAATAGAAAATCATGGCAAAGAAAAGCGGGATCAGTAGTAAATACAAGCGAAAACGCCGTTCGACCGCTTTTTTGGTACTGGTCACTTCCTCCGCCATTTCCTCCACATAAGGTACGCGGTGTCCAGTGACTAATAAACGATGGGTATTGATGCCATAAGGTGTACAAGTCAATAAGGTCACCAAGTCACGCCCCGGTTGGATGACCACTTTGTCGATATCCGACGGTAAAACAATCTGGATGTCATCGACCGCATAAGCCAATTTTTCCCCAGCAATGGTCAAATAAAAATCATCGCCAATCACCAACTTTTCTAAATCTGTAAAAAGTTTACGTTCCGTCAAGCCACTGTGGCCTGAGATCACCGAATGGGTACTATTGCCACCGATCGGATAAGACGTTCCTTGTAAAATCGTCGCGCCTTTTTCTAAAAGAGCAGCATTGGTTTCATCAAATAAAGGTAAGCTGACCGAAATTTTTGGAATATAGATAGCACCCACGGTATGCTCTTCATAATAGGCTTTACCCAGATCTTTGGCATCATCGACCTCATTTTCAAACGGGTCTTCTACCAGTCCCATGCCAGGAATATTGGTCATGTTCTTACTTTCAGCTAGCTCTTTATTTTTTTCGGCCATTTCTTGGTGCCTCTTTGCTTGTTCTTTGGTATTTGTTGCGGCCATCTCAGCCAAGTTTTTTTCCATCATCTTTTGGTCATAATAGGAATTCACCGCATTGGCCAAAAAGGGATAGCTGAAAATAATGGCACCGGTCGTAAATAAAATCGCCATTAGCAGTTTTAAAATCAAATTGATCCGTTCGTTTTTTTGGCGCTGATCCATGCTTGCACCTCCTTCTCCCTATTTAAAAGAAAGAAAAGGCAACTTCAAGAAATGAAGCTGCCTTCTCCCTATTTTAAAACTATATCTTAGACTTCAGCTTGTGTTTTAGATTTCTTGAACCAAGCGTAAGCACCGATCATAAGAGCAGCACCGATAAGTAAGAAGGCATAGATCCCGTTACCACCTGTTGATGGAAGCAGACCTTTAGGCGTGTTAAGAACAGGCTTTAGTTCTTGACTGCCATATTGACCGTGTTCAACAGTGAAATCGACATCTTTATCAAGTAACACATATTTATCACTTGAAGTCGCTTTTTCTTCTAATTGATAGTCACCATTTTTCAAACCAATTACTTTCAACTCACCTTTGTCGTCAGAAACGATCTTCGTTGCTTTTGCTTCACCAGTCGTCCATTCTTTAAAGATATATTCACCTTTAGTGTTTTTAGCATCTTCAAATATTGCAAAGTTAGAGCCTTGTTTTACGACAAATTCCGCACCAGATAAGGTTGCACCAGATTGCGAATCTTTTTTGACGAATTTATAACCACCTGTACCAAATTTCGTTGGTGGTGTAATTTTATCTTGAGGGTTGTTACCAATTGTTACTTGGGCACTATTGTTTACTAAATCGTCAGGATTTACTTCAGCAGTTAATTTCATTTTGTAAGTAGCAATCAATTGACTACCAGCTAATCTTCCTACATTTTCACTTTGGTTCAAAGTAACAGTAAATCCGCCAGGTGCAGAATCTTCAGCTAATTCATAGTCAGTTTTAGCTACTAAACCAGTTGCTGCAAAAGAATCTTTTACATAAGCAAGTCCAGCAGTTGGCGTATCAGTTACAGAGTAAGTGACGCCATCTTTCAGAATGTCCGCAGGAATATTTAAAGTTAATTTATATTCGATTTCATCGCCAGTTGTAAGGTTATGATATATTCCATCAGCACCCTTAACTTCAGTGAACTTATCTAAATTGGCAACTTCTTTTTTATCAGTCTTGGTTTCGTTCTTTGGATAGACTTGAACGTTGGTATTGATTGTATCTGAATATTTGCCACCTTTAAACGTATAGATTGGCATTGCTAAAACGATTGGAGCGGCCTTTGTCGTTACGGAAACATTGCCTGGCGTGCTTGTTTCAACAAACATATAGACTTTATCTTTGTCGTGGTCTTTTAAAGCAAGTCCTTCAAAAGTTGTTTGACCTTTGGGATCCGTTTTTTGTTCTGCTTTTGCTACAGTTGTGTAATCTGACGCATTATCAGCAATTTCTTTTGTTGCTTCTGCTTGTGACTTCTTACCACCTGCAATCAGAGCAAGATAAGCATCTGTTACATCATAGGCTGTAAAGCCGGCTCCTTTAAGTGGAGCTCCACCAAAGTCCATTTCTTCCCCAGTATTTTGCATGGAACCTTGTGCTGGAGCTTCGCCATCTTTCCAGATTCGTTTGTTGATCGTTACATTTGTCGTTGTTGCTTCAGCAGCACTTACTGTTATCGCACCAAACACGCTGGTGAATAAAGGCACTACAAGTAGGGCTGAAAAAAGTGTTTTCCATAATTTCTTCATTTTCTAATTCCTCCTTGATTTTTTGTACAATATTCCAATAGACCTTAGTCTTTTGTACCTTTGATTAATTGTTTCGTACAGAGTGTTTCCGCCATAAAATGATCGCCGTACCGATCAAAAGAATCCCCAATATACCTAGGAAGGATTTTGCTTCACCTGTTTGTGGCAAGCGTTTCTTCGGTTTACTTGGTTTTTTAGGTTTAGTTGGTGTCACTGGCTTTTCAACGATTGTTCCCACATTTTTAGGATAAAGGTGAACGGTAGCTAATTCTTTGTCCGTATAGGTTTTACCGTCTGTGCTCATTTCATATACTGGTAAAGCCACTACTAAGGGTTCGGCCGCTTTTTCGACTTTTACCTTTTCAGGATCAGGCAATACCGTTTCAACAATCAGGTAAACCGCATTTTTACCGCCACTGCTTTTAGGTAGTTGGATAAATTTGATTGTGCCTTTTTCATCAGTCAGGCCTTGTTCTCTGATAATTTTTTGATAATCAGCAACATTTTCTTGAATCATTCGAATAGTTGTTGTTTCGTCAGATCCTTTGACCAATTTATAGTAATCCTCTGTAATGTCATAAATCGTAAATCCAACCCCTTCGATTGAATCTTTTGTATCTTGATCGGCCGCTCCCGTATTTTGAATAGTTGCATCAGGTGCTTGGTCCCACAATTGTTTGTGGATTACAATATCGATCGTCCCATCATCCGCAAAGGCTTGTTGCCCCGTAAAGATCCCTACCAGCAAAGTTGAAAGAAGTAAGGTGATTTTGATGAACAATGATTTATTCTTCATCTTAGTTCAACTCCTTTCGATTACGGTAGAAGTAGCAGATCGTAAGAGCACCTGCTGCTGTGACAAGAGCTAAGGCTACTATGATGAAAGTCTGTATACCTGATCCGCCGGTTGCTGGCAGTTGTCCTTTGGGTGTATTAGCAACCGTCAATTCGATGACGTTATTGTCCTCATCTTTTAGATTTACTTTGATAGCATCTTTATCAAGATCTTTACCATCATAAGTCACGTCGCCGACAGTTCCGTCCGCATTTATAGTGACCTCGAAAGTCCCTTCTAAAAGGACAAACCCTTCTGGTGCTTTCGTTTCTTTGATAACGTAAGTTCCTGGACGAACACCGTAATGTTTACCCGAAGCTTCTAAAAACTGACCCGTTCCTTCATCATTGGTCTTCAGAGTAGCCAAAATCGTATTGGAATCCTCTTTTGTGGCTAAGCTGAATTCAGTATCTGCTAATGGTTTGTTGCTTTGCGAGTTCTTTTTAAGAATTGAAAAGTCAAAATCACGCAGTTCATTGTATTTGATTAAAACAATCTTATTATCACTCGTTAAATAGAAACCATCTGTCATTGGTTTTGAGTTAGGGGTGATTTCTTTGCCATTTGCATCAAGTAGTTTCCCAGCGCTATCGATTTGGAACTTAAAGACTGTATCATCTTTTTTATAGCCTGTCGGTACCGTCGTTTCTTCCAAGCTGTAATAGCCTGGTGCCAGTCTAGCAAAAGATTTGGCATCACTTCCGATCAAATCATCACCGACAACTTTACCATCATTCGTCCACTTATCTTCATATTGCTTCAACGTAAACTTCGCACCGTCTAATGTTTTACCACTATCTTTATTATATTTTTCAACCAATAAAGGACGTTTGCTAAACTCATTTTCAATGGTGTACTTGATAGTGTTGTCTTTGATTTCAATACCCGTTACAGCATCGTTGATGGTTACTTTACCTTCTGCACTAACGTTGACTTTCCAACTAGTTGTAGTAGCCGTATGTCCAGCTGGTGGTGTAACTTCTGTCAATGTATACTCAGTATTTAATTGCAGCTTGTACTTATCATCAGACAACGTATAGGTTCCATCCCCGTTGTCCTTAAGTTCAACGCCTGCATTTGGCAAACTACCTCCACTTAGTCTAAAGACTGCTCCTTTAAGAGGTGTCTTTCCTTGATCAGAAATTTTAGTGATCTCTAAAGCAAATGGTGTGTAGATTTTTTTATTGGTCCAAATGGTTTTAGCAGCATTACTTGAAGATTCATAGCCATTGACCGTTGCTTCTTCAAAGCTATAAGCAAAATCTTCCCCTTTGTTGTTGAATTGTGGCAACCAAAGCGATTCAGTAGCTCCTTGTGTTTCTGCTACTTTTTCAATATTGGTCTTTTCCCAGACATTAGTATCTGTAGCAACATCGCTTTTAGAAAGACGAATAAAACCTTGCTTCCAAGAATTGCTCTCTGTGGTATCTTTTCGGTTCAAGGTGAAATCAAGAGAATCGGGACGTTTACTCGTATCCTTATCGTATTCTTCCCAAATCTTTTTCAGATTAAGTTTCACCCCCGGTGCCTTTGCGGAAGGAACGCCAAAGTCTACTTTATTATCCGGATTGTCTCCGTTTGGTGTCAAAGTTGTTTGACCATTCATCGGATACCATTTTTCCGGCGTGAAATCTTTATCTTCTGTATTGATACGCACTTGATAATGGATCTGAACTTCCTGATCCTGACCCAAGTTCATGTGATTCACCGTCAATTGACCATCTTGGATCGCCGCACTTGGCAACTCACTTGCTGGCACAGTTTGCTTGCCGACACTCGTAACGGTCACCTGGTTGTTCGCATATTGAAATTGCGTACCAGTCGGGTCTGTGATCGTGCCGTCGGTGACAGTATTAAAGTTTTTGATAATATCCTTTGCCTGATTGTTCAAATAAGCCTCAACAGCATCGGCACTATCAGCATCTTCGTATAGATCCGGTGAAGTGGGAATAAGTTCCATATTTTGACGCACGTCTTCGTCTGACATGTAGCCTTCCGACCAGTAGCCGTCGTCGCCAGCCAGTTGAATGCCTAAAGCGTGCACCACATTACCGCTATCTTTTGCCTTCTTAGCCTCACCTAATGTTGCTGGCCAAGTATCATATATACGATGACCTGAACTATCGGTGTATGGCCATTGAAGTTCTGCGGTATAGCCGGGTTCATCTCTGGTGGTTCCAAAGTTAGTGCCATACAATATGCCGTTTTCCATCACAGAATTTTTTACCTTATCAGAAAAAGTCGGCACACCGTCTGTTAACAAAATCATCATTTTTTTATTGCCGCTGGTGTCCGCATTCAGCATGGCTGATCCTTTCCGCAAACCAATCTGCGTATACGTACCCCCTTGAAACCTTGGACTCAATGCACCATTAATCGCTTGTTGCTGGCTGGCATTACCTACTTTGCCTAATTTGACACTAATATAACCCGATTGGCCACCAATATAACCAGGACTAGAAAACCCAATTAAACCAACATTGACGTAATCACCCAGACCGGCGTTTTGAATAGAATTCAAGAAATTTTTCACACCATTTCTGGCTGCACCAGCACGATCATTCCAGCCGTTTCTTTGACTCGATTCCATACTTCCTGACATATCCACCACCAAAACAATATCAACTGGTTTGATATCTTGTTGCTTATTACCTTTTACATTCAAATATACATCGTAAAGCCCTGGTATACTCGCTTCTTTGGCATACTTCCGAATGGCAAAATCTGTTTGTTTTTCACCATACTGGATATAAGAATGTGTTGTGTCTGATGGATCGCCATTCCAGCTAGTTACACCATCCCAAGTGGCAAAGTTGCGTTCCTTGTTACCTTGGTGGTTGATCACATTTGTTTGCCCAGCTGGTTGCCAGCTATTAGTGGGAAAGGTTCCTTTTGTAGCATCTGTCGTATATTCTGGCGCAATATTGCTCTCATTTTTATCCGGCTGCATTTCTATCGCATGTGCGATACTTGAATAAGCAGTCAAGATTGGCGGGATAAAGCCCATCAAAATAGCAACCATCATAAACCAGACCAATTTTTTCTTCTTCATTCCTTCCCTCCTCTAAAAAACATTATATCTATTCTTAAACAAAATTTAAATAGCACTACCTAAAATTTGATACTGCCATCTAAATTATAAACAATTTATAGCGCTAATACTGTTATACTTGCAGTGCTTCCAAACGTTTTTTCTTGACTTCAATAAACAATCTTTTTGTTCAGGCGTAAGATTATCTTTTTCTTTGAATGAACCACTCGTTTTAGATTGCTTTACCCATTTGTCAAATGCTGAAGCCGTTAGTTCATATTCTCGAATGATTTCTACACGTGGCTTTCCAGCTAAGTAAAGATTGACGATTTGTTGCTTGAATTCTTATAAAAAAGTTCTTCGTGTTCTCTTAGACATAAAAATTCCTCCTGGTATGTTTTCTTCTAGTCTACACACCTTAATTTTTCTGTCTAATTAATTGTAGCCTATCCAATCTCCTATAAATAGCTCTAAATAGCGACCACTTATAATCATCAAGAATAGCAGATGCTACTCCCCCTACTCCTAAGAAAAATACTAAAAGAAAATACAAAAATAGCATCAGATTCGGCCACAATGACAAAAGAACCATTAAAAGAGAAACTAAGTCAGCTGTAACAAAAATAAATCTTCAAAAGAACAGACCATTCTTTGATTCTATTAAGAACAGATAACACCTCCTCCGTCATCAATCAGTCCACCTGTTCTTTCTTCTTCTTTGGATCAATACTCTTTAAAAACCTCTCCTCCAATACCAATAAATGACGATAAACATCATCCATCGACCAGCCTGAAGAAAGACTAAGACAATATAAAAAATCACAAGGTAACGTTTTTACTGCACGATTCCTTGTTACCCAGCTTGCTACTGTACTCTGCTTATAGCCATGCAACTTACAAAATTGCTCTACTGTCAGACCTAACCGCGAAATAATAAACACATTGATCGGGTAGGGATATACAAAGGTATTGATACTCATAGTCAGAAAGACCTCCTACCATATTATTACGTTTGCGATAATAGTACTACTCTTTCTTAAGACCAGCAAGCAAGGCGGAGAAAAAAAGGCCGTATCATAGATATAATGTAAAAGGCAATTTGCACCTTTTAATTTCAACCTGTATCGATCATGAACAAATCTGTTTGCACGCCGATCTTATTAGCTTCTATCAAGCGTTTCAATGCTGTATGGATAAACGTGTATTCTCTTCCAAAAGCTTCTGAGATCACAGCGAAATAAGCCCCCTGGCTTTCTTTTTTTTTCCGGATAACGGAGCGCATCAATCCGTGTATCGAAGCTAGAATAATCCCTCCATTACGACCAGCACGAACACGAAAATGAATTTTGTTCTCTTCTCTCAACTGCTTCAGTACTTTGTCCAGGGAACGTTTTGGGATCTCTAAACGTTCAGTTA
>NZ_JBSMXK010000035.1:0-11200 GCF_053761865.1 Enterococcus bulliens | reverse complement strand
TCAGTGTAAAATGTACTTGGGTCATGTAACGTCCTCCTGGGTATGTTTTTGTGGTTAAAAACATTGTACCGTAAAAGGGCTGTTACATGGCCTTTTATCTTTTACACAATTATATGGACGTAATCCAGAATATGGTTCATCAAAATAAGTATCTATCCTTTATTAAAGTTATTAATTGTCAAATTAAGTTAGACAATTAATATAATGAAAAGCGAATTTGATTTTACTCCGCCATCTCTTGAGCTTCTCCCAAAGAATGGCGAGAACGAAGAAACGTGGGAAATTGATTTCAAAAATGGGGTGGCACTATGGGAAGCATTACAAATACCCGCTCCTATTGCATTAGAGGAAAAAATGTGGGTAGCTTTAGAACATAGATATTTTTTAGATTATACATTAGATCAATTAAAGACTGTTAAAGGAATCTCTAATTTAGATTCACGCATTATTTTCACATATAATGCAAAGAGATCTGTTGCCATTAACAGCTTATCGCTTTTATGGTGGTCTGTTTACTATACCATCGATGAAGAGTGTGAATCTGACCCGTATCATCTAACTAAATTTTTCTTCAAAACTGCTCGACGAGGGACAAAAATGGCTTGGCTTTCAAGCAATGTAATCTCTTCGAGAATTGTAGCATTAGGAATCTTAGAAGGGATCGAAGACTTAATTATTAATGGAAAAATTAAAGGTGGTCGCTATGCCTTTACAAATGCAAATAAATTAGTTAATCAAGTAGGGGCTACAAGCGTTGTGGATGTATTAGATAGAAAGGATATTAAAGAAATAGTCGTTAGTGATTTAGACGCTATGGACAAGACACAAGTAAATTAAAAGTGGTTATAAAGGAATTAAATGTAGTGATAACCTTCCTTTTATAAAAAAGATATCCGCTATAAAAAGGTGTCTCAAGTTTCATACTATATCCAGATGATGCTCGTTTATTTTTCCCTTACTCTGTTTTGGCAAAAGAGGTACACCAATTTCGATTCACAGAGAAAGACTTTGAAACGGTTGATTCAGGTTCTTTTTTTGTATAATATATCTTATGTAAACTAAAATAAAAAGCAAACTAAAAATCCAGTTTTAACTAAATCCTTAGTTTGCTTCTATTTTTTTGTATCAATCTTCGTTGAATTATTTTTTAATACATCTGTCGTTGCCTCTTTTAGCTCATCAAATTCACCCTGATAAGTGGCAATTTTAACTACAAATCCTACGACTTCCTGATTTTCCATTTTTAGTGAGTAGCCGTTTAGCTTGAGAAAAATATATGCCGCTAGAAATGCAGTACGTTTGTTTGCATTATGGAATGGATGTTTTTTGATCAGATTTATTAAGAGAACTGCTGCTTTGCTGAACACATCAGGATAGAGATCTTTTCCAAAAATATGCTGTTTCGGTTGATTTACAGCCATACTCAAAGCATTTTTATCAATAACGCCAATTGTTTCCTTTGGTGAATATCTTTTTATTTGAATAACATTCAATTTTACAATGTCTCTTTCGCTCAAATAAATCATCGATCAACTAATTCCTTGAACGCCGCATCATATTCAGATAGAGCTTGATTCACATACATATCAATTTCGAGATCTAAATTGCTTTCTTCTTTCACGATTGCATCCATCATTTTGTCTTCATCAATAAAAATAGTATCTCCAGGTTTCAATCCTTTTTGTAATAAACTCTCTTTTGATAAAGTGACAACTATTGAGTTACCTACTTCTCTAATTTTTCGTTTTTTTATATTCATAAAATCAACTCCTATAATTAAGTATATACCGTATATCCATATTATTCAATATCTCTTATATTTAATTTAATTATGATTTTTTACAATGCCCTGAATAATTCATAGCCTTAATTTTTTTGAATAGTTATTTAAAAAAATTAAGGCTATGAATTATTCAGGATATTAGCTATTTTTGTAAGCTAACTCTTCAAAATGAAAAAAATCCTAAGCATCAATTGATACTTAGGTTAGGCAATCCAGCCATTTTTCTTAGCAATGTTAATTGCTTCGATTCGAGAATGGGTCCCTGTTTTACTTAAAATAGATGAAATGTAATTGCGTAACGTTCCCTCAGATAAAAAAAGCTCTTCAGCCATTTTCGCTGTTGAAGCACCTGTTTGAAGCCCCGCTAATACACTCATTTCTCTTTTAGTTAGTGGATTTTTTTCCGCTCGTAAAACACTCGTGACCAGTTCCGGTGAAAACACTCTATTTCCAGTAAGAATTTGGTGAATACTTGCTACCAAATAATCACTTGGACTATCTTTTAACAGATAGGCATCCACGTTGTATTCGACTGCTTCTTGAAAGTAGCATTCTCTGGCAAAAGTTGTTAATATGATAATTTTTATGGGCAAGCCCGCAGAGCGAATCTCTTTGGCAACTTCAAGTCCAGTTAATTGCGGCATTTCAATATCAAGAATAACGACTTCTGGTTGCAGTTTTCTAATTTTTTCGAGTGCTTCTTTGCCATCTGCCGTACTCGCAATCACATCAAAGTCATCTTCCAGGTTTAAAATGGTGGTCAGGGTTGTATTTAACATGATTTGATCTTCTGCTAAAAAAAGAGTCGTCATCGTTCTCGCTCCTCCTCTAAAGGAATTCTAAAGTGCAATTTGGTCCCATCCCCATTTATTATGTCGAACGTCCCATTTTTTTCTTTCATCCTAGCCATCATCCCACTTAATCCATGTGACGTTGGATCAATTGTCAGAAAGCCAATTCCATTGTCATGAATGGACAGTTCATAATACTGATTGGATTGACGAAACACACATTGGACGAATTGTGCTTTACTATGGCGAATAATATTGGTAAACGCCTCTTTAATACACGAGGCAAAAATAGTTTGGAGTTCGATTGGCCAATTTTCAGCAATCTCTTCCCCTTCCGTACTAAGATAAATACTCGCAGCAGATAAAAGTTTTTCTTCTTCCAGTAGCGCCTTTGCAATTGAACGATTTTCTAAACCATTCACTATTTGTCGAACAAGCTGTAAATTATTTCGAGAAATTTGCGCGATTTCGGTCAATTCCTGCGAAACTTTTTCAGGTTGCTTTGCCAATAACTTTTGAGCCAACTCTGTTTTCAACGTAATAATTGAAAAAGACTGTCCGAGATTGTCGTGTAAATCGCGAGCAATCCGTTCACGTTCCTCTTTGCGAATCAATGCTTCCAAGCGTTTGTTTTCACGATTGAGTTGCGTTGTTCGGTAGATGGATTCATTCATTGACCGAGAAACTAATGGTGAAAAAATAGCAAATAGCAAAACAATTAGTAAGCTACCAATACTTTGCGCATCTCCTTGCACAAGCCACAGAGTCGTACTAACGATGTTAATGAAACAAAACGCATAATATACACCTAGAAACAGATAAAAGCGATCACGACGTAGCGATAGAAAGCCAATCTGCCATGCCGTAAAAATAAATAGGCCAGTCATACCCAAAAATTGATAAATCACGCTAATGATTAGTTGAATAATCACGTACCAGATAGCCCACTTATTTGATTCATATCCTTCTCGATAGGCTTTCAAAAAAAGTAGCAAAAGAAAAAGAATGATTACCTGTTTTTTTAGGGGCATAGTGCCCAAGCCAGAAAGAACAGGTATCAAAAAAATGAGCCAAAAATAAGGAATCCATCCTATTTTTTTTGGAAACAGTATTTCTTCCTCTAAAAACTTCTTCATACTAGCTGATATCCTTTCTGTCGTTTGAAATGAAGAATGATACCTAAACAAAGACTTAATAGACTAAACCACAGAATTAATCCCAGACTACTCTGAAGGTCTAATTTATGATGATGGTAAAGAGTTTTCATCACATTGCTCATAAAATACGTTGGCATCCATTTACCGATTGACTGAATCCAATTAGGCAAACTATCGATTGGCCACCACAGTCCACTAACAATAGCCAAAGGAAAAACAAGCAAATTTGCCAAACCTGAGACTGTATTGGAACTCCCTGCCAAAGAAAGCAAAATACCAATCATAATTAAAGGCAAGGCTGTGAGTGGTAACGCGATTAGAAACGAAAGAACTTCCAAGATGGAATACTTTACGCTATTTATATAATACCCTACAACCAATAAGCTGATAATAGATAATTCGAATAAGCCAAAAAAACTGAATATCACACTCGCATAGTAACGACTTTTTGGTAACGGACTTAGCGTAATCAACTGGTCAAAGCCATTTTCACGATCACTGACAAGCGTACTCGAAATCATCATCACTGAATCCATTAAAATGCCATATGTCATCATGCTGACTAGATAGTCGGCTTTCCAGGCAACCAAATCAGCCCCTGCCAACCCCACATTCATCACTTTGGTAAACAAAAGATAAAAAAAGATTGGAATCAATAAACTGATGATTAAGAAGCGTTTGTTTCGAACAAACAGACGCAAAGTATTTAGTTTGGTTTGAAAGATTAGTTGCTTCATGCTTGATGTTCCTCCTGAATGTGATCGAATAAAGATTCTAATGAATTGGGTTGAATGGTTAATAGTTTTAATTGCTCAAACTGCCCTTGCATTGCAGTTAAAAATAGTGCCACATCATCCGTAATCAATTTGATTTTTTGATTGATTATTGTCACCGATTCAACACCCGGAATGGACAACCAGTATGTTTTATCCTTTAAATCATCAAAATAAAACTGGATTTCACTCACCCCGCGATTTTGACGCAGTTCATCCATTGAACCATTAAAAACGAATTTCCCTTTTACTAAAATCATAATACGATCAGCGACTGTTTCCAGTTCTTCCAAATAGTGCGAGGTTACAATAAACGTCTTTCCTTCCTTTTTGAGCAAGGCGATCGTCTGCCAAAATTTTAAGCGGCTATAACTATCCATACCTGCTGTAGGTTCATCTAAAAAAATGACGTCTGGGTTGCTAGCGATAGCCAACGCGAATCCTAGCCGTTTTCGTTGCCCACCAGATAGTTTCTCCATATATGATTGTTCATGCTCCTTTAAATCAGCATAATGCAATAATTGATCATAAGGTAATGGATGCTTGCTGAAACTTCGAACCAATTGAATGATTTCTGACACTCGAATTTTTTTTAGCTTGGCTGTTTCTTGTGTCATGACAGCAATCCGTTCACGATCAATCAAGAGTGATTTTTCTTGGTTAAAATAATGAATTTCACCTTGGTCCTTGGGGATTAGCTGTGTCAACACATTGATTAGCGTTGATTTTCCAGCACCATTTTCTCCTACCAAAGCAACGATTTCACCTTTTTTGACTGCAAAATCAAGCTTTTCAAAAATTCGTTTTTCTTTAAACGTTTTGGTAATTTTTTTAGCTTCAATGACGGTTTGATTCATAAAAATTTCTCCTTAACTAACCTTGATATTCTTAGTGTAAGAGATTTTTCAGAATCCAATAAGTCCCAATTAACATAACTTTTCTATGACAATTGTCATGGATTGCATTGAGCTGTTTTTATTGCGCCGATTGTAAAATTAAGTTAGACAAATAAAAAAGTCATCTGTGCTACACTCAAGATAGTTCCGCCTAAAGAATTATAAGGAGTGAGTACAAATGACCTATACCCATCTTACACCAACTGAAATCGTAATGATAGAAGCTTATTTCAATCAATCACACTCTGTTTCAAAAGTAGCCCATCTAGTACAACGTTCTCGACAAACCATTTATAATGTCTATCGTTTTCTTAAATCTGGTGGAAGCGCAATAAGCTACTATGAACAATATAAGAAAAATAAACGTAACTGCGGAAGACGTCCGATTGTGTTACCAGATGAGCAACAAGAATACATTCAAAAAAAGGTGGCTCAAGGGTGGACTCCGGATGTGATTATTGGTCGAGGGGAGTTTCCTATTGGGTGTTCTGTCCGTACCCTTTATAGAATGTTTAAAATGGGTATATTTGATTGTTCTGATTTACCGATGAAAGGGAAGCGAAAACCCAATGGACATCAAGAAAAGCGCGGTAAACACGCATTTAGACGCTCCATTCATGAACGTTCGAATGACTATACTTCTTTTGAAGAAGAGTTTGGTCACCTTGAAGGTGACACTATCGTAGGACAAAAACATAAAAGTGCCGTTATTACCTTAGTTGAACGATTATCTAAAGTAATCATCACTCTTCAGCCAGAAGGCAGACGAGCTATAGATATTGAAAATCGTTTGAACCAATGGATGCAATCTGTACCTAAGCATCTATTCAAATCAATGACTTTTGATTGTGGAAAGGAATTTTCAAATTGGAAATCAATCAGTAATATCAATGATATTGATATCTATTTTGCAGATCCTGGTACACCATCACAAAGAGGGTTAAATGAAAACTCTAATGGTTTATTACGTAAAGATGGTTTACCAAAGCAAATGGATTTCAACGAAGTTGATGAATCTTTTATTCAATCTATTGCATCGAAAAGAAATAATATCCCTCGAAAATCAGTAAACTATAAAACCCCAATAGAAGTATTCTTGAGTCACATATGCAAAGAGGACTTGTCTAACTTAATTTGACAATTAATAAATATCAAACATATACATAATCTTGAATACCATGGACATCTAAAATCACACCATATAAATAACCTCCATAAACAGCACCTCCATCAATACCTATTTTATTATCATTTATCCATATATCATATTTATTATTTTTATTAAGGATTTTCGTTTCAGTATGACCAAAAACTATAGTTTTATTTAACCTATTTGGCGTAAAATGAAAGTCTTCTCTAATCCACATAAAATCTCTAATACTTGTATCTTTCCAATTATTAATTTTGAGATTTACACCTGCATGAACAAAAATATAGTCATTCCATTCATAAAAATTTGGTAAATAAGTTAAAAACTCTATTAATTTATCATTATTTTTTTTTATGTCTAATACTATATCCTTAAATGTATTATTCTCGGAATAACCAAAACTTTCTAATGTTTTCAATCCCCCATTTTTAATATAATTTTCTTTAAAATCTTCAGTTTTATTTAAAAAATTTAAAAATAAATCTTCATGATTTCCTTTAATTAATATAGCTCCATAGTTATCACATAAATACTTTGCTAAATAAAAACATTCATAAGATTGTAAACCTCTATCACACAAATCCCCTAATAATATTAGCTGTTGTCTATTCGAATCCCAGTATTTAAGTATTTCTTTAAATTTTTTATATTCTCCATGTATATCACTAACTACAAATACTTCGTTATACATCCAAACACTCCAATACATTATTTTGAATTTAATTATAATTTAAAATATTACTCTAATTATTTTATTCATGCTTATCTTTCGAAAAAATATAGTACTAAACTCAAAAAATTAACTGAAACAATACAATATACTTATTTTGCATCTTAAGGGGGTATTTAGAGCAAAATTTAAAAATATATAGTTTATACCTGTATAATTATATTTGTTTCTTAAAACGTAAATATGAGCCAAATAAGAGGTGTTTTTATGACGATAAACTTTGTAATCACTTTTTCTGTATTTGATAAAACATCAAAAGAAATTGCTGGAGCTTATCCCTAACGACCAAAGAATCTAAAAAATAATTAAAATCATGAAAGACCAAAACATTGTTTTCTAATTCTTTTTTTCTTAGATTTTCTCCTATGTCTTCAGGTTTTTTCATGGATTATTTCTCCTTTTAAAACTTGATTTGATTATGTTTGAAATTATGTTTTTTCTTATCTTGATTTTAACATGGAAATTTACATTTATTCCAATTTCCTTTTCTTTCCGAAAAGTTTTCTCGGTATAAAAACATTCCTGATTTTCATATTTGTTTAGTCCTCTTTTTGTTTTCCTCATCGGTCTGCTCGATGACAGGAGCAGTCAGATTGAAAATCTGAAATATATTCAAATTATTTTCCTAAGGGCGCACTTACATACCATGAAAATCATGGTATAAATTGCCAATATTTTAGATTAAACGTGTTGGAAAAACTCGCTTTGCTCATGTAAATAAAAACGTTATAAAGTATTGTAGTGAACTTCGCATGTGTGTACACACATGCAGTAAAAAGTAATTATCTTCCACTCGGTCACACCTAAAATTTACATTTTAGTTTGTTCCTCATTTCAGACGATTCTTTTTATTTTTGGGGCGTTGCCCCAATCCCCATATTCTATTTTTTGTTGTTGTCAAAGGCAACTTCTTATACAGGTTTTTAGGGTTTAGCACGGCATCAATTTATTTGATGTGTAAATGCGCATTGCACTCTTTTTTAGCGAAACAAGCCGACCAGCGTTTGAAACTTTTTAGTTTTTCATCATTCTATTTTAAAACGTTCTAAAACTCGATTTAAGCGACTTTAATTCGAAACTGTCTATTTGTTCAAAGGGATCATTAAGAATGCTTAAACGAGCTTAGGAGATGTTTTATCTGAACGTAATAATCAAACGCCAGAAACGAATAAATATCCTCTTATGTCTTTTGTACAAGGCAAAGGAGTTACTCCAAAAGGAGAACGATATAATCGCAGCTTTTTAGTCAAGGATTCAGAAAAAAATATAAAAAAACTGAATTGGGAGATTTCATATATAGTTCTAATAATCTTGAAACAGGTTCAATTGGATTTAATAGAACTGGAAAAGCTGTTATATCCCCTGTCTATAGTATATTTAAGTAAAAAAAATCACGAGAAAGTCAATTTATAGGGATTATGTCTGCCCGAAAGGGCTTTATTTCTAAAATGGTAAGATTTCGTCAAGGTGTTGTTTATGGTCAATGGAGAATACATGAGTCTGATTTTTTAAATATTGATATGAAAATGCCCAATGATAAAGAACAACAATTGATTATTTCTTTTTTGAAAGCATAGACAAGACTATCGCTCTTCATCAACGTAAGTTAGATTTGTTGAAAGAACAGAAAAAAGGCTTTTTACAAAAGATGTTTGTTTAGGGTCTATAAATAGAAATAGCCCCTTAGAAATACAATAAAAACAGCCCCTATTATCTAACACTTAGATAATAGGGGCTGTTTTCTTATTTTTTATCAATATAACCCGTCCAAGGAATATACAAAAAGAACTGAAGAAATGGAATGCTTTTCGGATTTTCAGTATCAACTGAAATAAAAGTCTTAATGGGTATACCGGCTTAAATCATAGATACCGTAAGGGATTTTATTCTTTATTTAAAACTTTGCAACAGAACCCATTTTCCTCTAGGAAAAAATTAACTAGCACCACGGGTTTATTTTAGTTTTTCTTGGAAATAAAAACAGCGAAAATCCGAACATTTTCACCTCTCTCACTTTATAACTTTTACAAAATAGTACTTCTCATAAAAAGCGCTCTAGTTAAAGAAAATAAGAGAAAAATCAAAAAAAAAACAAAAGTTTCTTTTACACTTGTTTCTATATTCGTTACAATGGTTATGGGAAGTTTTTCAAAAGGTTAAGAAAAGCTTACGGGGGTTTTTGAAATCAAAAAGTAGCAGGGGACGATAAAATGAAACATACACACAAAATCATAT
The DNA here is from genome assembly GCF_053761865.1 of Enterococcus bulliens. Classification (NCBI taxonomy): domain Bacteria; kingdom Bacillati; phylum Bacillota; class Bacilli; order Lactobacillales; family Enterococcaceae; genus Enterococcus; species Enterococcus bulliens. The sequence continues at coordinate 1,685 of NZ_JBSMXK010000035.1, read as the reverse complement.
TGGCTGTCACTTCTGTATGCACTGTTATTATTCTAGGTGTAAGTATCTTTTTTGTTACACAAGCAGCAACAAACAATAAATTAGAAAACACTAGTCAAACAACTCAACACTCAAGCAGCAGCTCAAAACCTGTTGAAGATAAACAAACGACGAAACAGCTTGATCAAGCAAAACAGCTTGCTGCAAGTTATCATTATGATGAAGCCATCGCCTTACTTGAAAAAGACGACGCCAAAGAAGCGCAACAATTGTTAGCAACTTTGAAAAAAGAAAAAGAATCCTTGGTAAAATGGGAAGACCCGACCAAAATCTCACACGTCTTCTTTCATAGTCTGATTGTTGATCCAGCTAAGGCTTTTCATACCCAGCAAGCACAAGGGTATAAAGATTATATGGTCACTATTTCCGAATTCAATAAAACCATTAATCAGTTATATAAAAATAACTATGTTCTTGTTAATCTAAATGGATTAGTCAAAAAAGGAACAGATGGAAAACTGACCTTTACAGGTGTTTCTCTTCCAGAAGGAAAGAAACCGTTAATTCTTTCGCAAGACGATGTCAGCTATTATGAATACATGGACAATTCAGGATTTCCAAGTAAGTTGATTGTCGATAAACAGAACCAAATCAAGAATATTTATATCGACAATAAGAAGGAAACTGTTGGTGACTATGATATGGTTCCATTGATCGATTCATTCATTAAAAAACATCCCGATTTTTCTTATCAAGGCGCCAAAGGAACATTAGCTTTAACAGGCTATAATGGTGTATTAGGTTACCGTACATCAAAATCAGAATATAGTGATAACGAAAAAACAAACAAAGAAATCGAAGCAGCCAAAAAAGTTGCTGATCAATTAAAGAAAGATGGTTGGAGTTTTGCTTCTCATACTTGGGGACACTTGAATATGACACAAGCTTCTTTAGCCGATATCCAACAAGATAATGAACGTTGGCAAAATGAAGTTGCACCTATTTTAGGCAAAACAAATATTTTGATCTACCCATTTGGCGCTGACATCAGCGATTGGCAACCTTATTCTGAAGCAAATCAAAAATTTGCTTACTTGAAACAACAAGGATTTGATATCTTCTGCAATGTCGATGCCTCAACTCCTGCATGGGGACAACTAGGAACTGACTACTACCGTAACGCCAGAATCAATATTGACGGTATCCGTTTCGAAGCTGACCTAAAAGGAGAAAATCCAATACTTGATCAATTTATCAACGTCAAAGAAGTGTATGACCAAAAAGATCGAGGATAGAGTTTGTGAAAGAAGCGTCCAGCTCCGAGCAAATAAGAACTAGATTTCTAAAATAGTTTCTCATATTTTGGAAATCTAGCGCTTATTGCTGAGGAGTTGCTTCTTGAACACCGTGGATAAGGTTGTGAAAAGACCGTTCAGCTCCGCCGACAATAAGAATGAATTTTTCTAAACAGCTTCTCATGTTTTGAAAAATCCAGACTTATTTCAAGGAGTTGGGCTTTGAACACCGTGAATAGAGGTTGTAAAAAAACCGTTTTAACCTGACGATAACCAGTAAAACAGGCTCTTTGTCAAATGATGTTGGTGAAGAGAAATCTTAGAATTATTGGAGATCAAGAGGATTATTTCCTCTTGATCTTTTTTAGTTTAAAAGCAATGCACTACCGTGACGAATCATGATACGCAACT
>NZ_JBSMXK010000034.1:0-12528 GCF_053761865.1 Enterococcus bulliens | reverse complement strand
TTTACGGATACCATTTTGTAATACCGTCGAATATACGACATCCAAAGAAGCTGCCATGACTTTATTCCTTCCCAAACTAAAAGAGAACACAAATAATCTTAAAGATTTGTGTTCTCCCAATAGCTTAGAAGTCTTAAATGAATGACAAAATAAGCGTGTATATATTGAGTTGCTCGTCAAAAAATGGTAGAATAAGTCTGTAAGTTCGGATTGTCAGTCCGAAAAACTTATCAAAATTACATAAGTGGTTGTCAGCCACTTACATAACTTCTGAGACGAGCGAGAACACATAGGCTTTTTATGTGATTCAGATAGAATAGTGAGGCCAATTTCACTTTTTTATCCGTCTCTTTTTTTTTATGTAATTTTCTTTTAAAGTGTAAACTTTTTTTTTAATGCTGTAAACCTTTTTTTTATACTACAAAGTTACCCTATTTTTAAACATTTGTAAAGATTATCAAGTGGCTTAATTATAAATTATATTTTATAAACTATAATTTATAAAATATAATTGACAACATATTTCCTTCTGGTATAATGTTCTTAGACAGATATATATATTATATTTTGCAATTTATATTTTATATTTTATAAACGGGAGGTTTGTTTAATGGAATTATCGCAAGAAAACTTGAAATTTGTTTTTGAATATAGAAATGTCGTCAGAAGACCATTAACTATTACTGTAGCAAATTCCAAGGGTGGAGTAGGTAAAACTACTATTATAAGATACTTGAGCTATGTACTTGCTAATATGGGATTTAAAGTGTTGGTAGTGGATGCCGATCCGCAATCAAATACTACAAAGACAATGTTGTTGACTAAAAATTATCACTCTAAAGACGATGACATTTTCATTATTGAAAAAACTATGCTAGCTGGAATCGTTGAACGAGATTTGAAACAATTAGTTCTTCCAATAATTGAAAACTTGGATTGCATTCCATCACATATAGATTTTAAAAACTTTCCAAAATATTTAACTAAGCTTTATGGGGACGCTATAGAAGGAATAGACGCTGATTATATCGAGGTCGAAAAAAACAGAATTTCAGTCTTGAAAGATTTACTTGAACCAGTCAAGCCGGATTACGATTTTGTTCTCATCGATACCCCACCTACTATGTCTGATTTCACTAGGAATGCTGCTTACGCTTCTGACTATATTATTATGGCTTTTCAAACTCAATCTGACAGCTTAGATGGCGTTGAAGATTATATATCAGAAGAAGTCACTCCACTTGTTGAAAAATTTGATTGTAAGACTGAAATAGTTGGAATACTTCCAAATCAGTTGAGTAAAGGTAGTATAGATCGCCAAGTTGTCAATGATGCTATCGAAAAGTTTGGTGATCAAAACCTTTTTGATAATATTTTACCACATGTTAAGCGAGTGCAAACAACACCGAGGACAGGTTTAAATACTGACACTTATTGGGACAAACTTGCTTATGAAGAAGTTTTTGTACCTTTAGCAAAAGATTTCATTCATAGAATAAAGTTATTCGAAGGAGAAAACTAACATGACCGATAATGCAAAACCAGGTTTCTTTTCAAAGCAAAAACCTGATAATTCTTATAAAGAAATCCCTAAACCGAAATCAGCATTTACTTCTGACAACACAGATTTACTAGAAAATATTCACCCTGAAGAAGACGTATTAAAGATAAACAACAAGTCGCTTGGTATACCAGCCATAGTCTGGTGCGAATTTACTGCTTTGCTTGATACTACTGATAATGATTATACCTATGAACTACTCGAAGAATTAATTCACGAAAGAACTGCACGTTTCGATCACAATCAAAAAACAACCTACAACCGAATATTAGAGCGTAAGAAAGATCAGGAAAGAGAACGGATATATAAGAAAGAAAAAAGGAAGAAGATATAAATCTTCTTCCTTTTTATATTTTGTAAAGTACAATTTATAATTTATATTTTGCAAATTATAAATTGTAACAAAAATTAAGCCTTTAAATACACATAATTACTCGCTGGCAGAGGTTTTATAAATATTGTTTTATAATTTATATTTTATAATTTATAAATCTACCCAGCCGTGTTCTCTTGACTAGAAAAGCGAACGTGTGTTCTAATGTGTATGGTGAATGTACAATTTAAGTGCAACACCAAAAAAAGCCATAAACTAAATTCCTGTATAATGGTGTTTGACGAACAATCATTAGGAGGAATTTAGCCATGGCTTCATACACACATCTTACTACACATGAAAGAGAATTGATATTCTTATACCACGGATTTGGATTTTCTTATCGCCGTATCGGACGGCTTATCAAAAGAAACCCTTCAACTGTCCTGCGTGAGTTAAAACGTCACTCGACAAAGAAACGCGCTTATTCACCATCTGTTGCTCAAAAAACATACAAGAAAAATAAGAAACGTTGTGGTAAGAAGCGATTGCTAGATTCCTCTCCATTAAAAGAATGTGTTAGAAAGTTATTTTTAGAAAACCAATGGTCTCCAGAACAAATTTCTCAGAGAATCAAGTTAGAAAATAACGGTGAATCGATTAGCTATAACACGATTTATCGCGCTATCTATCGTGGATTATTCAATGATGGTTTTACAAAAGATAGTAAAGAGGCTAGAAGGAAGCTGCGTCGCAAAGGAAAGCCTAAAAAAAGCGCTCTTGATGGACGAGGACAATTCAACGATGCCCCTAGAATCCACGATCGACCAATTTCAGCAGAAAAAAGAAGTGAAATCGGTCACTGGGAAGCCGACACAGTGATTGGTGCTTAAGGGAAAACTTGTTTGGTCACACTTGTTGATCGGAAATCACGTTTTCTTCTGGCAAAGAAGACACCAAAAAAAGACTCTAAATCGGTCAAGAAGACAATTATTGATTTGTTTTCCGGGGTCAAACAAGCAAATCTTAAAACGATTACGCCTGACAGGGGACAAGAGTTTATGCTTTATCATGAATTTAGTAAAGCATGCGGTATTGACTGTTTTTTTGCGGATCCTTATAGTCCTTGGCAACGGGGAACAAATGAAAATACTAATGGACTACTGCGAGAATACCTACCCAAAGGGCAAGATTTAACTGAAGTATTAGACAGTACAGTGGATCTATTTGTTTCTAAACTAAATCTACGACCCAAGAAGTGTTTGGGTTGGAAAACACCTTATGAGGTCTTTTATGACAAGGTGTTGCACTTAATTTGACAATCTGCGTATATAAAACGTATCTTTTTTTAGAAAAGGGGATTTATCATGGTTATGCAATTTGGCGTAAATCCAAGGTTTGACTATACTAAAGAACCCTTACGAGATATTCTTTGTATCGACTGTAAGTCATTTTATGGTGCGAAACGTTCCTAACTGAAAAGGTTAGGCACACAAGATTTTCTTGTGTAGAACTAATGATTTGAGGAGTGAAATGACGGTGTAACGCCCTGAAGCGCTCCCTCTGATACTCCGATTGGCAATACCTTAAGTTAGAATAGGAATTGTCAAAAGCTCGGTAAAGTCGGCTGAGAGTTACCGCAGTTGCATTATGCAATCGAAAGCTGTTCAGCGGTGAATGGTGTAACCTATAGGCCGGGAGTCCAGAAATTACTCATGGTGAGAATGTGCAGCTGCACTGACGAACTCGCGAATGTACGAATCTATAAGCTTGGGGTACAGAAATGTATCTTACCCGCACAAATATTACTGTGACAAAGGGTGTAGCTTGCGGTTAAGTAAGAATCGTAGATATGAACAACCGTGCAATGTAGTAGGCATTGGAAAGTTACAGGTTCAGAGTGAGCGCCTAAAAGTAAATGTAGGGATAAAATCATTGGAACGTTGAAAGCTAGTGTCGTGGAGGACTAACTTCCTTTGAAACGGTTGAGACGAAGAATAATAAGCTCATTTACACTAGTGAGAGTAGTGGCACAGTACCTATGAAGCAGTGATAATAAGCTGTGGAGGGATAGCCACAAGTCAATTTGCTTTACTAACAGTTATGATACAATCCATAGAATCGAGTATGACAAAATAAACGCCGACGTCCGAAAGGAGGCGGTGCTATGGAAAACGTATCAGCATCACATTCAATTCGCCATATGGAATATTATGGTCTTATTGATAGCTTTGATTCTCTTTACAAAGAGAGTAGCGAGAACAAAATTTTCAGTAACCTTATGGAAATTGTCACTTCTCCTAATAACATTCTATTGGCATTTCGGAATGTTAAAGGAAATTCTGGTAGTACTTCCCCAGGCGTCGACAAAAAGAATATTGATGATTTAAAAGCAATACCGAATATCGAGTTTATAAAAACTGTTCAAACAAAATTTTCAGAATATAAACCGCAACCAGTTAAACGAGTAGATATTCCTAAGCGAAATGGGAAAACTAGACCACTAGGCATACCAACAATATGGGATAGAATCATACAACAGTGTCTACTACAAGTTTTAGAACCGATCATGGAAGCAAAGTTTCATGATAAGAACTATGGTTTCCGACCTAACCGGTCGGCACATCATGCATTCGCTCAAGCAGTACGAATGGTGCAACTTTCAAAACTAACTTTTGTAGTAGACATAGACATAGACATAGAAGGATTCTTTGATAACGTAAACCATTCAAAACTTATTAAACAGTTTTGGACATTAGGGGTACGTGATAAATGGCTTCTAGGTGTTATCCGAGCAATGCTTAAAGCACCTATTATTCATAGGGATGGACGCATTGAACATCCAAAGAAAGGAACCCCGCAAGGCGGTGTTCTCTCTCCACTTCTTGCCAATGTTGTTTTGAATGAACTGGACTGGTGGATATCTTCTCAATGGGAAACACACCCGACTAGGAAAAACTACGATTGTTATCATCAAACAAGAAAGCAATGGATTAAGAGCAACAAATATCGAGCACTGCGTGCTTCGAAACTAAAAGAGATTTATATTGTTAGATACGCAGATGACTTCAAAATCTTCTGTAGAAAACGAAGTGACGCAGACAAAATCTTTCTAGCCACTAAATTATGGTTAAAAGACCGACTGAAACTTGATATAAGTGCTGAAAAATCAAAGGTAGTGAATCTAAAGAAACAGAAATCTGATTTTTCGGATTCACAATGAAACTGGTACGCAAAAGAAAAAGCTTTGTGATTGAAACGCACATGTGCGCCAACTAAAACACGACGGACTCACTCCGATGGAAATCAGAAGTAAGGCTGTCGCTTAAGTCTTTTTATTAACCTGTAAGAGGAGATAGAGAAAGGGACTTTCTCTATCTCCTCTGAAGGCCAGTTCGAGTGAAACTCGAACAAATCTTTTTGTTTTTTTTTGACTGTCTACTTGACAGGGAGCAGTTCAAAATAACTTTTGGATTTTATGGTCTTTTTGCTCGTAGATAAATAATTCTGTTTCCGCCTCTTTTTAACGATATACTAAAACAGAAATTGTCGCATTTTTCGCCATGTAACTAGCCTGTGTGCCTAAGTATTTCCGGATAGGGTTACGTGATTTAGAACCAATGATTAATAAATCAGCCTTTGAAATTGGAATAAATTCTTTGACAATAACTTCACCCGGATTTCCTTGACCAATGAGAACTTCCACATCTGTTAGTCCTTGCTCTTTTGCGTAAGTACGATAGGTTTCACCTTGGCGAATTAATTTTTCTCGAGCGTTCTTTAAAAAGGTCTTATCCAGAATTTCATACGTATTAATGTCTTCGTTTTCTAAAACAAGTGCGATGATAAGCGAAGAGTCTTCTAGTTTCGCGCGATGGACAGCATAATGGAAGGCTTTTAACGCATCTTCTGACTCTTCCACACCAACTAAAATTCGTTTGAACGCATACATATTGCTCCTCCTACTCCGTTTCACGCATATTATTTAATTGAATGCGCGCATTTAATTTTTTGTTTCCTTTATATAGATCATAAACTGTCCATGCCAACAAAAGAAGCACAATAGCTATCGTAAAGTAGGCAATGCTATCTGCAATGACAAGATCTGTTTTACTTGCGTTGTCACCGAAGAACCCTTCAATTTGTCCGGGCAATCCGATTAGATTTAAATATGTTAATCCGATGACTGAAATCCAACCTAATAAGCGAATGATCCATGAGTTTTTGAAGCGATCACCCATTTCAAGACTACTATCCGTCATCATGAGTAGTGGGACCATTGAGAATGGTAAGGCAAAAGCTAGAAAGACTTGAGAATTATTCATTAACGTATTTAACGCAGTATGTTCTTCAATAGCCGATTTACCACTGGTTAACGCCACACAGACTAAAACCGGAATCACCGAGATTAAACGAGTAACAAGGCGCCGTAACCAAATCGGCATTTTCATATGAATGAAACCTTCCATGATTACTTGTCCTGTCAAAGTACCAGTAATCGTAGAATTTTGACCAGATGCAAGTAGCGCAACTGCAAAGAGAGTAGACAATAAACCAGATTTCGCAACCTGAACTAGGATACCATTACTTAAAGTTGAAGGATCTGATAAGGCTTCATACAATCCAAAGAAGGATGGATCTTGGACAGCACCAGTTTTAAATACAGCAACACCCATAATAAGAAGCAACGAGTTAACAAAGAAAGCCATCGTTAATTGAATATTAGAATCCCATGTGGTAAAGCGAACTGCTTCGGCAACATCATCTTCATCGCTATGATCAATGGCACGTGTTTGAGAAACAGCCGAATGCAAGTACAGATTATGCGGCATCACAGTTGCTCCAATAATTCCTAGTGCGCCTGTTAGAGGAGTTTGACCGCCGATACTTTTCGATGAAGAGAATGTTTCGCTTGTTGGAATAAAGCCTTTCATCACGGCAGCCCAATCTGGATTTGATAGAGCAACTTGATAGACAAAGACAAAAAGAATGACAAAAATCAAACAAACCACGATTGCTTCGATCTTACGGAATCCGACTTTTGTCAACAATAAAAGCAACAAGACATCAAAGACGGTAATAAAAACAGCATACAATAAGGGAATATCAAATAGTAGGTATAAGGCAATAGCTGCCCCGATAACCTCGGCAATATCTGTGGCCATAATCGCTAATTCAGTTAAAATCCACAAAATAATACCTAATGATTTGCTCGTACGCGCTCGAATCGCTTGCGCCAAGTCCATCTGAGTGACGATTCCTAGTTTAGCTGCCATGTATTGTAAAAGCATAGCAATCAAGCTAGACATTAAGATCACCGACATTAATAGGTATTGAAAATTTTGTCCACCAGTAATAGAAGTGGACCAGTTTCCCGGATCCATGTAGCCGACTGCCACAAGTGCACCCGGCCCCGAGTATGCGAACAATGTTTTCCAAAATCCCATACCTTTAGGAACAACGACCGTCCCATTTATTTCCTCAAGTGATGGACCATTGGCGTGTTCCATCAACTTGTGCTTATGAGCATGATTTTCATTTTTACTCAAGAAGATAACCACCTTTCATTTCTTTTCAACGCTAGTTTACTCCTCAAATGAAAAAAAGAAAAGGATTTTTTTCGGAATGCCTAAAAAAAATGATAGGCACATCGATGTTTAACTCTAACTACCTAGTGGATTAACGTATTAAATTGAAATAAATATAATATAAAATAGGATTTTGATAGTTGCATCTGATTATCGTTATCAATTAGAGGATTATATTATCATTCGAAAAGTTGTGGTGCTACACTCTTTTTGTGAAATAGAGGAGGAGAACAATGAAAAATTACCAACGATTTATTCTAACTTTAACAATCGGTTTCGCAGCCTTACTAGCTGAATTTCTATTCAAAAATCCGACAATAGCTTATATGATTGTAGCGATTACGGGTGGGTTAATTGCCATTCAAATGTTGATTGGCATGATTGCTACACTGCGTTCGGGAAAATACGGTGTGGATATTTTGGCTATTACTGCCATTGTAGCGACATTGGCGGTCGGTCAATATTGGGCTAGTTTAGTTGTGCTAATTATGCTTACTGGTGGAGATAGTCTAGAAGATTATGCTAGCCGACAAGCTAGTAAAGAATTACAAGAATTGTTAAGCCATTCCCCTCAACTTGCTCATGTGATTAAGGGAGCGGAAATCATTGATTGCAAAGCTGAGACGGTGCAACTCGGTGAGCTTGTCTTAGTTAAACCAGGTGAGCTTGTACCAGTGGATGGTGTGATTAAAGAAGGTCAGACGACGTTGGATGAATCTTCTTTAACAGGTGAGTCATTACCAGTCGAAAGAGGAATTGGCGATGAAGTGATGTCAGGGTCGCTAAATGGCGATCAAGCATTTCGTTTTAAAGTAACTAAAGTAGCTGCTGATAGTCAATACCAATTATTGGTCAAATTAGTAAAAGAATCGGCTCAAAAACCGGCCAATTTTGTTCGTTTAGCAGATCGGTATGCGGTACCTTTCACGATTATTGCGTATGTGATTGGTAGTTTGGCATGGTTTTTCTCTAAAGATCCGGTACGCTTTGCAGAAGTCCTAGTAGTCGCATCACCGTGTCCTTTAATCTTAGCTGCTCCGATTGCGCTAGTCGCAGGTATGAGTCGGTCTAGCCGCAATGGTATCGTGGTGAAAAATGGGACAACCATCGAAAAACTTGCAACCGCTAAAAGCTTTTCATTTGATAAGACGGGGACAATAACAGAAGGAGCGCTCTACATTGATCAATTATCTTATACGAGTGGTTATACGGAAAAAACATTTTTACAACTCGTAGCCAGTGCGGAGCAAGAATCGGGGCATGTCATTGCACGCTCCATTGTTCGGGAAGCCAAAGAAAAAGGTGTGGCATTATTGCCAGTGAAAGATTTGGAAGAAGTGACTGGTCAAGGTGTCGTATGCTTTATTGAAGGAAACGAAGTAAAAGTAGGTAAATCGACCTTCGTAGGGAAGAAAGATGTCCATCGCTTAACAAACGAAGTCGCGGTATTTGTTGCTTTGAATGGTGTCATGATAGGACATGTGACTATGAAAGATCAAGTCCGTCAAGAGGCAAAGGAAACGATGCAAATGCTAAAGGCGGAAGGAGTAGAGAGCATCCATTTATTAACAGGAGATAAGCAAGAAGTAGCAGATAGTATTGCAGACCAAGTAGGCATTGATGTGGTGCATGCTGATTGTCTACCGCAAGATAAAATCGCCTATATTCAAGAAATCCCAGCGCCACTTAGACCAACAGTCATGGTCGGTGATGGAGTAAATGATGCTCCAGCTCTTTCCGTAGCGGATATCGGAATAGCGATGGGGGCGCATGGTTCGACAGCTGCCAGTGAAAGTGCAGATATTGTTATTTTGAAAGATGATTTGGCTAAAGTAGCTCAAGCCAGAGACATTGCTAAACGAACAATGGTCGTAGCGAAACAATCGGTATTGATTGGTATCATTATTTGTTGTGTATTAATGGTAATAGCTAGCTTTGGAATCATTCCAACATTATTAGGGGCGGCTTTACAAGAAGTGATAGATACGGTTGCGATTTTATCGGCTTTACGAGCACGAAATGATACAAAATAGTAAAGAGGCTGAGATAGAATGATTATCGATACCAGCTAGTCGCTGCATAATAGGTTTTGGTTTCTTTTTGAATTGTCCTTGACAAAGGGTCCACTTTAACTAATTGTATGATTTCTTTTTTAAATCACGTAATTATGAATAGCTTTGTTATCAAGGTAGTCAATCAAGTAAAATTCATCTAGCTAAGTTGATTATATTTATGACAACGAGAAATTAGTTGACATAAATATAATCAACACAATAATCATACTGATTTAAAGCTATTTATCATCGATAACTTCGCATAAAGTATCTTATATAAACCAATAAAATAAAAAAGAGGTTTTTAAAATTACAAAAACATCTTTTTTATTTTATTAATTATACTCTCGGCAATTTCAGTAAGTTATCATTCTCACTGCTATTTGGCTGCGATCTAACATATTTCTGAGTCCCATTTTTAGCAGCTAACAATACAGGAAACGGCTTTATATCTACAATAATTTTAGAATCCGGATTTTCGACAATGAAGTCGTGAATGGTTTCCTTCATATAAAAACCAGAGTTTACGACACCTTCCAAATAAATTTCTTTTATTTCTGTTAAGGAATCTGTAGTTTCTTTACCATCATTCATTTTTATCTTCGTTGCTTTAATCATAACAATATTACCTCCTTTTTTTTTGATCTTTCCTATAATGACGGATGATCTCCACCACCATACCATTTATCTGTAGCTAGCCAAAGCTCAAAAAAGAATAACCACTCTATAATCCAAGGGATGATTGTACTAGAAATCCAATTTTCCCTTTTCCATTCAAATTTTCTAGGATTATAAAGACACAAATTCACTTTTTTATTTTTTATATCTTTCTTATAAATATGAGGTATATCTTTTTTTATTATATCTGTTGGTAAGTTATTAAGCCACGATTCACAAATACCATCAATGTTATAGATAATTTCAATAGAATACTTTTTAGAAATTTCAGTAGGCTTTAATAATATATTGATAATTAATCTATTATTTTTCAATTTAATATTAGCATTAGGATAGTGATTCTTTATGTCTAAATATTGTTGGGCTAAAGTCTTTTTGATACTTATTCACCGCCATAGAATGTATGGTTAGCTATTGGTTTATTACTATCGATTGATAAGAAATCGCTCTCATTCAAACCTAATCCATTGTTGCGTTTAATCTTAGAAATTGATTCTCCATATGACTCAAAGGAAGTCTTAACTAAATCTTGGCCAAAATTTCTTGAGAGTCTTTCCTTAAGAGAATCCAAACCTTCAATAAAGTTTACTGGATCATCTACGATATCTGATTTAGCTTTTAAAAGCCAAGAAAAAAAAGCATCTTTTCTCTCGGGATTATCCCGCCATCTATCTGTAAAGTTTTCAGTAGAATCTACCGGATTATAAACATTATAATTACCATACTGATCAATCTCGATATATTTTTCCATATTATATATAATGTTTGATAATGCTGTAAATAGATCTTGTTCACCATTATATGCTTTTGCTGCCAACGTAGTTATTATTATTGAGCTTGGTCTGTATTTCTCTCCTTCAAACGCTATATCCCTATGCCGTTTAAGTATTTGAATAACTTTTTGTAAAGGGGTTCTTACCTGATATAATTTTACTTCCTCTATATCAACATTGTTTCTTTTGGAAAAAACTTCTCTAGATTCGTTAAATATATCTAACATTTCATTAGTAAACCAATTGTGAAACCCCTTTGGATTACTCAGACCAAATACATACTCACCAGATTCAATTTTTTCAGTCAATACAATTTTTGTATCAAACCCACTTGTGGAATAAGGGATGCATGGTAATATATCCATATGATATTTATAGTAGTTTAAAGTCCAACACCTTTTCCCCTCACTGTCTAGCTTATCTGAATAGAGCTTGCTTTGTTTTAATCTACTACCAATAATATTTTTCACTTCTTTTGGTGTTAAATTTTGTCCATTAGTAATATGACATACAAGATCAACATCATATTCACCATTTCGATCTGTGGCTAATGGCTTAATAATTGTCCCTAAGCTCAACGATCCTTGTGGATAAATAGAGATATTTAACTCTTCTTCTAATTCTCCTAAATAGGATCCAACTGCTTTATACGAATTAACAATTTCTTCATTATCCGTTATAGAAATATTTAAAGACTCTGAAATATGATGAAAAATTTTACTCAAAGTTTCATTTATCATAGTCGTCTCATCCCTTAAATTATTAATTTAAATACATTTAAAAACATAACTAACTATAATATACAATAGATATGAAAACTAATCTATACGATGTATTTGGAATGTTGACCTATTTTTCTATCCAAACCATCTAGAGAAATCTTTGTAGCTTCGATATCTAAGTTATCACACCATAAATATTGTTTATTATTATTTGTATTTTCCAAAATTTTGGTTTCTAACAACTTATTACTAAAAGTAACTTTATAAATCTCATAAATATTATACTCATTCATTTTAAATGGTTCACTAAATCTTATACCAGTTTCAATACTTTTTTTAAATTCAAATTGAACTTCCTTCAAATCCTGAATTCCAAGTACTCCTGGATCTACCAACTCCTCTATAAATTCTCTAGTAACTGTACATTCCCTATTTTTTCTAGAATGAAACCAATCAACAACTCTTAATACATTATTCCCTGGAACGAAAATTCTCAAATCATTCTTGTCATGGAATTGACTAGATGTTACATCAGAAATATTCAAACTGTTCTTTATTTCACTAAAACTATCAAAATAATGAAAAACTCCACCCAACGGTTGAAATTGATCAATTCTACCTCCTTTAATCAACAAATATTTATTATCTATACAAATATTTATTATCTATACAAATAGAAAATAAATATGATAAACTCATTCTTACTTTTTTCTGATTACGTCCATATAATTGTGTAAAAGATAAAAGGCCATGTAACAGCCCTTTTACGGTACAATGTTTTTAACCACAAAAACATACCCAGGAGGACGTTACATGACCCAAGTACATTTTACACTGAA
>NZ_JBSMXK010000033.1:0-14094 GCF_053761865.1 Enterococcus bulliens | reverse complement strand
TTGGAGCTGTCCTTATGGACCTTCATGACGAATGGCTCAGTTCTACAAGAAAATATATTAAGTTTGATCAATGAGAGACCAGTAAAACATTGTATAGTATTTTACACAGGATTATGGACTTGACTATATTCTGATTGATAATACTACTTGCAAGCACATCACATGGATATTATTCATAATAAAAATAGTATAAAATTAATACTTGTAATTTTTTCCTCTAAACTCAAGAATAAACAATCTGATCGCTGTATCATTTTCTTTTTACTTTGGCTTCCCTTTGCTTTTTTCTTCGCGCACTTAATTCTTAGATAATGCTTAATCAAATGATATCCAATTTTATTCGTCAAAATTATCTTGAGAAATTTAAAGATTTGGATTAATTTCAATAATCTGTTGCAAAACTTTGTTGACCTTTCAAAAACTTAACAATATCACAAACATTGAAAAGGACCACGAAGGTATACTCTGGTGTCCTGTTAAAAAAACTTTCTGACCTAATTAATTGAGCTACTTAAAGAGCTACTAAACGAGGAATAAAAAAGGATCAAAAACTATTAAGTTTCTGACACCAGCCAATATTTGTTCTAATACTTATAACCCTGATTTATAAATGAACAAAGACTTATTTACACGTTTATTGATACAGATTTAAATTGATACACGCCAATTGTGGTATTTAAAAAGAGTGCTTATAAGTCAGGAATTTTCTGAATACTCTTTATAATTTACGTCATAGTATTCTAGATTTGATTTTACATAATACATCTTGTCCTCCAACAAACCAAAATACCGACAGAATATATTCTACAGCCCCTTTTATATAGAACAGAAAAAAGACTCAGTAATTTTGTCATAAAAATAGGATAAACCTTTTCTATTGCATCTGTTCTTGCAGCACCGCTAAAAAAAGCCCTTAAAAATAAGAGCTTCCACGTTCAGCTATCCAAAGTTTAAGATCGTTACATAGGTGGCTTCGCTAATAAATGAGACTTGGTTCAGATCGCCATTAATTTTTTATAATTGATCACTGTTTTTTCAGAAGTATCTGTCACTTTGGCGATTGATAAGGTGACGATTGCTGAATTATTTAACAACTTTACAATTGTTCCAATGACTTGTTTTTTCCTAAATCTAAATGTGACTTGTTGATTTTTTTTAAAAGCCACTCCTTCGATGGATGGTTGCATTGGTTTCCATTGTCCAAAACCCATAATAATCTCCCCTTTTTGAGTATTTAAAAAACCGTCTCAAGCATTTGAGACGGTTGAAAAAATCGTTTAAGCTTTGTAGATATTAACGGCTTGCATACCACGTTGACCTTCTTCAGTATCAAAAGTGACTGCTTGCCCTTCATCGAGAGACTTGAATCCATCTGCTTGAATCGCAGAAAAATGAGCAAAGACATCTTGACCATTCTCTCCGGTTATAAAACCAAAACCTTTGTCTGCATTAAACCACTTTACTGTACCTTTATTCATACTATTTCCTCCTTGTGCATCATTACGAATGCGTTTTGTTGCAATAATTGTTTGATAAGCAAAAGGAGAGTATAAATTTCTGTATAGCACTCTTAATACGTTTCAAAGTTTATCACTACAAGTAGTATACCACACAAAATCTTTAGTTGCAACTTTACATAAAAATATTATTTTTTTATAAACTTATCACTCACTATACACTGTTTGGTTCTATTGCGAAGTTTTTTAATTTCCTGTATTTATTGTAAAATGTAAGAAAAAAGGTTAGTGAGGCTTGAGAGATGAATCATTTTAAAGGCAAATAATTCCAACAAGACGTCATCATTGTCGCTGTTGGTTATTACCTACGTTACAATCTGAGCTATCGTGAAGTTCAAGTAATCTTATATGATCGTGGCATTAACGTTTCTCATACGACGATTTATCGTTGGGTGCAAGAATACAGTAAAATCCTCTATCATCTCTGGAAAAGAAAAATAAACAGTCCTTCTATTCGTGGAAAATGGATGAAACCTATATCAAAATTAAGGGGCGTTGGCATTATCTCTATCGAGCGATTGATGCGGACGGTTTAACATTGGATATCTGGTTACGAAAGAAACGAGATACGCAAGCAGCCTATGCTTTCTTAAAGCGACTCCATAAACAGTTTGGTGAGCCGAAAGCAATTGACCGATAAAGCACCTTCTCTTGGCTCCGCCTTTAGAAAGTTACAGAGTGTGCTAAGACAGAGCACCGAACTGTGAAGTATCTGAACAATTTAATAGAACAAGACCATAGGCCAATTAAGCGACGGAATAAATTTTATCAAAGTCTCCGGACTGCCTCTTCCACGATTAAGGGCATGGAGACCATTCGAGGAATATATAAAAAGAACCGAAGAAATGGAACGCTCTTCGGCTTTTCGGTGTCTACTGAAATCAAGGTATTATTGGGAATCCCAGCTTAAATCATAGATACCGTAAGGGATTTTATTCTTTATTTAAAACTTTGCAACAGAACCTATAATACAATCAAAAACCTAACCGAAAATTTAATAACGTTTCACTGATTTCATCTTCATTAATTCCGATGTAGCGTTTGGTAATCTTCTCGCTGCTGTGACCAAAGATTTCCATTAAGGTGGCCACGTCTTTGGTTTTCTTGTAATAGTGGTAACCAAAGGTTTTTCGTAGGGTGTGGGTGCCGATATCGTCCCTTCCTAACAGCTTCGCGACCTTTTGAAACATCTGGTAGACTGTATTGACTTCTAAATGGTCGCCCTTAGTACTGGGAAACAAGTAAGCCTCCGGATCTAAGGGTGCGGTATAGCCGTGAATCAAGTCCTGTAAGCTGCTTAAGTATAAAATGCGTGTTTTCCCTGTCTTTTGCTCCACGATGCGCGGGTTTTTTGAGGTAATCACGTCTTTTTTCTTGAGTTTGACGATGTCGGACATGCGCAGACCGCTGTTAATTCCAATTAGAAACAAGAAAACGTCACGTTCCGCATTTTTATTCCGTCGCAGGCAAAATAAAAAATCATTAATCTCCTGTTGCGACCGTAGTGGCTGAACATTATAGCCCATGACAATCCCTCCTTTTTAGTCTGTTCGAATACATGATTACAGTTATTATAACACGAAATCGTGTGTTTAGGGGGAGTAAAAAAAAGAACCCTATAGGGATAGGATTCTTGATACATGATTTTATACAATTTCATGTATTAAGATGATTTAGAAAACCGACAGTACGCCATACATTAAGAAAAACTCAATAAGAGCTCTTACTATCGCCAAGCTAGATTTTTCTAAGTTCATTCTCTTCCTGTATTGTGTTTTCGGATCATTTCTTACTTCTCTATTGTCCATATAATCTAAGATTTTTTTATAGGTTTTTAGATTTTCTTTATCTTGGATCTTTTGAAGTTTAATAGCAGCATTGACCATGATTACTATAAAAGTAACTGGCAAAATCAAAGAAAAATCGCCCCAGTATTTAAATAAGGATGCAGTAATGAGGGTTAAAACAAATGATCCTATAATAACCAACATTAATTGATTCATCTTAGCAATAGTTACTTCTCTTTTCATCTTATCGTCATCTCCTTTAATCAATTCGTCTAAGGAGATATTAAAATAATTGCTTAAAAGTAACAGATTTTGTAGATTTGGATAACTTTTAGGTGTATACTTAATTTAGATAAAGTAACTTTAAAAGTTACTTTTTAAAGAAGGTGAATAATTTTGAGTGAATTTACGATTGCAGTACATGGGTTGGTCTATTTAGGTCATAACAATTCAATTTTTACCAGTGAAGCATTAGCTGAGAACATTTGTACGAATCCAGTTCGTGTTCGCAGAGTTCTGGCAAAATGCCGAAAAAAAGGATTAGTTCAAACAAAAAAAGGTGTGCATGGCGGATACTTTCTAACCGATAATTTAGAAGCTATCACTTTAAAAAATGTTTATGAGGCGATAAAGATCCCAATTATCCAAAATACTTGGCATTCAGGTTATATCAATGAACAATGTATGATTTCGTCTGGTATGTCAGAAGCTATGGATGATCTTTATGATGAGCTGAATAAAGATGCAGTAGCAAAACTAGCAACTATTACATTAAAAGATATGGAAGTAAAATTATATGCAATACAAAATGAGAGGGGCACTAAAATATGAATGAGTACACTACAGACGTAGCCATTATTGGATTTGGTAAAGCAGGAAAAACATTAGCAGGTGCTTTAGCTAAAAAAGGAAAAACCGTCACTGTGATTGAAAAATCAGCTAAAATGTATGGTGGAACTTGTATTAATGTGGGATGCTTACCGACTAAATCGTTGACACATAGTGCAAAAATTATTGATCAATTATCAGAATTTGGCATTGAGCGAAATCATGAGATTAACAACCAGTTTTTCAAACAAGCCATGGACTATAAAACTGAATTAGTAACCAAATTAAATAAAAAAAACTACCATAAAATTGCTGATTTAGATAACGTAACAGTCTTAGACGGTTTTGCTCACTTCAAAGATGACCATACTTTGTTAGTGGATACAGATACAGAAACGCTACAAGTTACGGCTGCTAATATCATTATTGGAACTGGATCTACGGCTGTTATTCCAGATTTTGAAAACAAGCAAAACAGTCCACACATCCACACAAGTGAAGAAATTTTAGAGCTAACAAATCTGCCAAAAAAACTAGGTATTATCGGAGCTGGTCCAATTGGATTAGAATTCGCTTCTTATTTTGCTGAATTTGGTTCTGAAGTAACCGTTTATCAATTCAATGACTCATTATTGCCACGTGAAGATAAGGATGACGCAGCAGCTATTTTGGAAAGATTAGAAGAATTAGGGGTAACTATTGAATTTAACGCTCAAGCTAAACGTGTTCAAGATACGGATAATGGTGTACGTTTAACATTTGAACAAAACGGCGAAGAAAAATCTGCTGAATTAAATGAAATTTTAGTTGCTACTGGCCGTATTCCTAACACAAATAAATTAGATATTGAAAAGGCTGGCGTGGCGCTCGGCGCTCGTGGAGAAATCAAGGTAAACAAGCACTTGCAATCTTCTGTTGAACACATTTGGGCAGTGGGCGACGTTAAAGGTGGACCACAATTCACTTATATTTCTTTGGATGACTACCGTATTGTTTTGCCTCAATTGCTAGGAGAAGAATCCAACTATAATTTAGAAACGCGTCGTGTTTATCCTACAGCAACATTTGTGGATCCAACATTTGCACGGGTAGGCTTTAATGAAAAAGAAGCAACTGAAGCTGGTAAAAATTATAAAGTTGCTAAGATGCCCGTTGCTGCTGTTCCTAAAGCTCAAGTATTGCGTGAAACAAGCGGCTTTTTGAAAATATTAGTTGATCCAGAGACTGACCTTATATTAGGCGCAAGCTTCTTCAGCTACGAAGCTCACGAAATGATCAACTTAATTGCATTAGCAATTAATGAAAATATTTCATATAAGAGTTTACGAGACGGTATTTATACTCACCCTACAATGAGTGAATCCATGAATGATTTACTTGAAATGATTTAACTTAAATTTAACCACAAAAGAGGCTGGGACAAAATAAAATGGACCTTATAGAGATCTATTTTTCAGAGTCCACTCTATAGGAGTCATTTTACACTATTCACCTCCTATTCATTATTACTTATAACAGATAAGAGGTGAATATCATGCCCTCACTAGACGTTTATGTACCAATTAATAACTCTATTTTAGTACTTTTTGAAGAAATAAAAGAGTGTCTATAAAATCGTATAAACTAATTTATATAAGAGATTCCGGAAAACATCGTGTGCGATATAAAAATAAATTCTATCAAATATTGAACTTACCCAAATCTTTAAGCCCATCATAGCGTAAGTTTCATATCTAAAAAGAGAAGATTGGATTTATTGAGTAAATTAATCATGCAAATATAACATTACCGTTACTATATCGCCACCGCTTTTCCCTATCGCGTCTCTAATTTCCTTATTGATTGAGATGATCTTATCTTCATCTTTCCTTGGAGCCAAATAAATGTTTTTCACTTCAAAATCGTCAATTGTACCAGATACTTTTAAATGTCCCCATCTCCCTTTATTATCAGCTGTTCCTGGTAGTCTGAGGTGATAAGTCCATGATCCAAATCCCTCTTTGTAATGTAATTTGAGTTTCTGATTGTCAATTATTTTTATCATTTAAATAGCCCCATTTCTCATTCACTTTATCTATAGTTATGATACATGAAACTATCTAATTTCATGTGTTACAACTTAATAGGAATTTAAATTTTATTATTAGATTTTTTAATCATTTACACGAAAATTAATTTTATAAAGAGCATACTCTATACTCTTATTTTTTTTCAAGAACTCAAAAAAGCGGAAAATCTCAGATTTAAAAATCTAAGTTTCCGCTTTTGTCATTTCAAGGATGGACTATTGTCTCAGCCTCTTCTAATTTATTCTTAAGATATTTTTACTTTCTCTGCAGGTGCTGATACTTCTTTTGTTCTTTTCGACCTTTCAACTTATACTTCATTAATCTCATGCCATTGAAAATTACCACCAAGATACTACCTTCATGAACCAACATTCCGATAGACATATTCATCCCTTCGCTGAAGAAGACGCTAGTCAACAAGACCAACACTACTCCAATTGAAATCACGATATTTTGTTTCATATTATTTGCGGTGGCTTTTACTAATCCTAATGCGTGAGGCAAGTTGCTGAAGTTCGAGTTCATTAAAACGACATCGGATGTTTCAATCGCTACGTCCGTTCCGCTTCCCATTGCGATTCCAATGTCTGCTAAAGCTAAGGACGGACTATCGTTAACGCCATCTCCAACAAAGGCTACAATTTGACCACGTTGTTGAAGTTTTCCGATATAAGCCGATTTGTCTTCCGGCAACATGTGGCCGTGAGCTTCGGTCAAACCAAGTTCGCCGGCGACCACATCAACGGTTCCTTGGTTATCTCCTGAAAGAACGACTAGATTTTTCACGCCCAAGTCTTTTAATTCCTGCAAATTAGCTTTCACACCCGGACGGACTTGATCGCGAATGCCCATCAGTACTTTTAATTCACCGTCGACCGCTGTCAAAACGAGAGAGCTCCCATGTTGTTCAAACCGTTTGACATCTTTTTGCACTTTTTTGCTGAGAGTGACATTTTCTTTTTCCATCAAGGCCACATTCCCAACAGCCACTCTATGTCCAGCTACACTTGAAACGATTCCGCCGCCTTTCACGACTTCAGTTCCTTCAACAGGATAAAAGTTTATTTCTCCAATTTGATTTAAGACCGCTTTTGCTAATGGATGATCTGATTCCCGTTCCACACTGGCCAGATAGCCAAGCGTTTCAGCAGGATCTTTTTCATACAGTTCAGTCGCTGCAACGGTTGGGTTTCCGACAGTTAAAGTACCTGTCTTATCAAATACAATTGTATCCACATTGCTGAAGTCTTGAATGACTTCACTCCCTTTTAAAAGAACACCGTTACGAGCACCATTCCCAATACCGGCAACGTTTGAGACAGGCACTCCGATAACTAATGCGCCTGGGCAACCTAGAACCAAGATGGTGATTGCTAACTCAATATTTTGACTGAACGCCCATACAACAATTGCCAGAACCAAGACAGCTGGTGTGTAGTATTTAGAAAAGCGATCAATGAACCGTTCCGCTTCGGATTTAGAATCTTGTGCTTCTTCCACGAGTTCAATAATTTTTCCAAATGTGGTGTCCTCACCAACTCGGTCAGCTCTAATTTGAATCGTTCCGTTTTCTAAAATGGTTCCTGCAAAAACTTCTGCATCAGCTTGCTTGTTGACCGGAACAGCTTCACCTGTAATGCTAGCTTCATTGATATGCCCTTCACCCGTAAGGACTATGCCATCTACTGGAACTTTCGCACCCGTTTTAACGAGTAAGATATCCCCTTCATCTATATCATCCACTTCTACTTCTTCAAATTCGCCATTATCCATTTGTTTCAAGGCGCTTTCGGGTGCCATTTCAGTCAATTCTTTGATAGCAGATCGCGTTTGGTTCAATGTTCGTTGTTCCAAGTAGTGTCCGAATAAGAATAAGAACGTGACAATAGCCGATTCTTCATAATTTTGAATAAAAAGCGCACCAATCGCTGCAATACTGACTAAGACATCAATACTGATGACTTTGACTTTCATTGCTTGAAACGCTTGAATGGCAATTGGCATAATCCCAAAGACAGAGGCGATGATCAAAGACCACTCTGAAAGTCCTACGTTTTCTAAAACAAAGTGACTGAAGAAACCGAGTACGATTAACAATCCACTGATGACGGTGATAACATTTTTCTTGCTTAATATATATTGTTGCATGCTTTTTCCCTCCAAATTTAATTTCTCTTTTATTGATAAACACAATATAAGATAATTGCCTAAGTAATTAATTGACTGACATCAAGTTTAGAAAGTTCTCTTTTATCGTTTCTAAGCACCTCGAATCGGATTGCAACAAAAAAAGCAATCCTGAAAAAATAGCTTTTCTTCCAGAATTGCCTAGTTCATTTAATCTGTTAAGCGGCCTTGACTTTTGTTTTAAGGACCGGATAGCCTACGTTTTCGATAGCTTTTTGAATCTCTTCAATCGAAGTGACAGCTGAATCAAAATTGGTTTTGACTTTGCTGGAGTTGAATAATACTTTAATGCTGTCTTTATCAACACCGTTAACTGATTTTACGGCACCTTCAATTTTTTGCATACAACTTGGACAAGATAACGTTTCTAATTGCAATATAGCTTTTTCCATAATTCCTATCTCCTTTATGTGTTTTTATTTTATCGGCAGCAGATTAATGAATACTGCCTTTTCCTCTTTACAACTGTAATATAGCTCACTTTTAGCAAACAAAAATTGACGCATATCAAGTTCTGCACTTCTTTTTATCTTTTTGCTCAATTCACCATCTTAATAGTCTTTTTCTGCTCCTTATTGCCATCAGAATAATAAGAAATTGGTGGATAGTCTTGTCTGCGTATAAACCATACTACAATCGCGCCAATAAACAGGGCCAGAGACAAGGCTTGCGAAACGCGGATCCACTCGCCAATCCATAAACTGTCCGTTCGCATACCTTCAATGAAGAACCGACCCACTGAGTACCACAAAACGTACCACAAAACGTAACTCAAAGCGACTTCTCCTTGACGCAAAAGCTGTTTTCGGTTCCGTATAGTGACGATGAGGACAAAGCCCAACAAACTCCACAATGACTCGTATAAAAAAGTCGGACGGTAGTAGATACCATTGATATTCATTTGTTCAATGATAAATTCAGGTAAATAAAGATTTTCCAAGAATTGACGAGTAACCGGTCCACCATGAGCTTCCTGATTCATAAAATTGCCCCAACGACCAATGGACTGGGCTAACAATACATTGGGCGCTAAAATATCAAGAACGAGTGCCAAAGAAGTACCTTTTTTCTTTGCATACCAATATAGCGTACCCCCTCCTGCAATCAATCCCCCATAAATCGCAATGCCGCCATTCCAAATCGCAAGGATTTGTCCTGGATTTTGCAGATAATAACCAAGTTCAAATAACACATAATAAAGCCGAGCGCCGAGGATTCCAATCGGAATTGCCCATAAGGCCATATCGATAATGGTATCCTCTTCCAGTCCTTTTTTCTTTGCTTCCTTGGTGCTCAACTGGAGAGCCGCTAATATGCCCACTGCAATAATGACTCCATACCAATGAATCACAACAGAACCAATCTCCACCACATGGGGATTCAAAACGCCTAATACGAATCCCATTCTATTTGCTCCATTTCTTCAATTTTTCGCGTCATTCTAGTCATGGTGATGCTGAACAAGATTCCGGCTAAGCTCCATGGAAACCAAACAGTGAATACACTTTTATCTCCCTGGTCACTCGCTTCGTAATACGCCACTTTTCCGTGTCCGATTACGCCGGCTCCTTTTACAACTTCCTCTTCTTTTTCCATAGCTAACCTATCTGCCTCAACAACGTTAGACGTTTTTGCTTCGCCGCCAATCGTGTTCTTGGTGAAAGGGACGACAAAGAATGCACCCGCTGCTAACAACGTGATAGCAACTATCACCCAAAAACAATGCACATTCACCCCTACTTATTTTTACGTTTTGTTCGACAACCCTATCTTAAAGAAAAATAAAACAAAAAAACTTGAGGGTTATCATGTTTATGCTTTTATTTTTCCAATGAATGAAGGTCGTTCTGTCTTAAAAAAGCCAAAAACGGACAGATGGAAGTAAAAGCACTGAGTTCTGTCCCGTTGTTAATGAAGAGCGACAGAACACCAACGTGTAGAAAAAAGTGTGTCCGATTATTCGCTGTAAAGCAATAAATCATCTAAATCCTGAATCTTGATCCTTTTCCCAGACAGCTGTTGAATCAATCCCTCGTCCTCCAATTCTCCAAATTTGCGACTGATGGTCTCAGGTGTCGTTCCTAAATAGGAAGCAATGTCCTTTTTTGCCATCGGCAGGGTGATGGTGGGAGAGTTGCCCATTTCAGGTTCCACATTTTCTGCCAAAAACAAAACTAAACGGGTAATGACACTCTCCACGGCTACTTGTGTCGTTTGACGTTCTGAACTTTCTAACCGTTTAGACATTTCCGCCAATAGTTTTAAAGAAATAGCTGGGTATTGTTCCAGAAAATCTTGGACATCTTTTTGCTGAATCATACAGACAACGGTATCTCGGGTTGCTTCGGCATATTCCTCGTGCACAGCATCAGGATTGAACAACGTCCATTCTCCCGTAAAGTCACCCGGATTCAAAATACGAACTAGTTGCTCTTTGCCAGAGTCTGCCAATCGATAAATACGGATTTTCCCACGATTGATAATATATAAAGTATCCTCTTTTTCTTGTGAACGAAACAGAAACTCTCCTTTTTGATACTGTTTCGTGTGGGCTTTTTCAGCAATGTAATTCATCGCGCTATCCTCTAAGTGATTGAATATTGGAACCAAGCGGATACAGGCTGCGTGGTCGCCAATTTCATGATGGGTATGTTTAGTCAATTCATTCTCCCCCTTTATTTATTTTGTTTATATTCGCTGCTTTTATTATATAAGTCTCTTACTACAAAAAAATTGATGCACATCAAGAAAATGGAAAAAGGACTGGAAAGAATTCCAATCCCTAAATCAGCTTCTACTTTTACCTTAATCTTCATCCTCATCAAGAGCATCATCATCTTCTAATGCTTCTTTACCAATGAACGCTTGCAGCATCCAAATGTTCTTTCTCATATACAGTGCCATCATTGGTGGTGCAATCACGAGGTCTTCCGGATACGGAAAAGGAAGATCTCGTGATTGACTGACATTAGAAATTCCATAGGCTTTTTTTGCGGCCGGACTCGATGCCAGGATTAATCCATTTCCCCGCTGAGAAGGATCGTCCGAAGGATAGGACATGACAACTAACTTTTGTCTTTAAAGGACTTAGACCTCTTTCTACACATTCTACGGATGCTTAAAATGATTTACAGTCGATATAAAGAATATCCCTTGAAGGTTCTTTCGTGTAATCAAACTTTGGATTTACGCCAAATTGCATAACCATGCTAAATCCCCTTTTCAAAAAGATACGTTTTATATACATATCAGAACGCACGTTCGTTTTATTAGTCAAGGAAAATAAATGATTAAAAACAGATCATAAATTATTTGCTGATCAATTATAGTATATCTTATACATTAAATAATAAAGTATAAGATATACGTTTGTTTTGGTATAACTTATATCATAAACGTTATTCTGAAATTTTATCAGAAAGATTTTTACGTCAGTCAGAACAGTATTTCAAGGGTTTTGTAGTATATGTCTGCTATTAAATGAAATATAGCAGATATATTAAATATTTTTAGTATAACTTATACTTTTTATATAAATATAAAGTATAAAATAAATATTGATTAAAATAATTATATAAGTTATACTTTAAATAAAGATAAAAGAAAGTAGGTAAAAATATGACAGCAACTACTTATACAGTCGGGAACTTTAAAGGTGGAGTAGGAAAAACCAAGATAGTTACAATGCTAGCTTTTGATAATGCTGTAGTAAATAAGAAAAAAACACTGGTGATAGACATTGATCCGCAAGCTAACGCTTCACAAATATTAGCAAGAACTGTTGACTTAGATCATATTGATAAAACAATAGTAGATGGAATCAACGAAGAAGACCTTTCAATTTGTATAACGCCGATTATGGAAAATCTAGATTTAATTGCATGTGATACAAGTTTTAGATCGTTTTCTAACTATGTTATTGCTAACTTTGAAGATGAGAAAGAACAAATCATGGTTTTAGAAAAATTATTGGAACCTATCAAAGAAAATTATGAGACTATTTTTATTGATGTGCCTCCAACTATTAGTGCATATTCAGATAATGCTATGGCGGCCTCTGACTACAGTATAATAGCTTTTCAAACACAAGAGGAATCGTTAGATGGAATTGGAAAATATGTTGGGTATCAAAAATTTATGATTAACAACTACGATATTGACCTTGAAGTGATTTCTATAATTGCATGCATGCTTGAACCAGACGATGATTTAGATAAAAGTGTATTGAGCGAGGCTATGGATATATATGGATCCGCTGTATCGAAGAATATTGTTAATTTCCAAAAACGACTAAAACGTTATTCTAGAGAAGGAATATCTTTGAAAAAGTATCGAAACGGAAATTATGATCAATGGGACTATAGGGCACATGAACCGTTTATTAAAATACTAGCCGAACTTGAATCACGCAGAAAAATATTTGAAGAATAGCTAGGAGGGAAAGAATATGAGTGAAAGGAAAGAATTTAATGTTGATACCAAAGTTGATACAGAATATGCTGGTCTCTTACAACCAGGAATAAAAAAGAAAAAATCTGTATCAATTAGAGGAGAAAACGAATTTGGATACTCTTCTTTGATGAATAAGAAACCAAAAGCGATTACTCCAGCAGCAAGTAAAAAACGAGGACGTCCTATAGAAATTACAGATAAGAGATTTAAAGTTACAAAACCCAAAAAAATATCTCCTGCTTTGGAGTCAAAATTAAACGTACTACAAGACTACGTTGAGGAACTTCAATCAGTGCAGGGGAGGATTACCTTTGAAAAACTTATTGACACTTTATCGGAAGCGTATATTACACAAAAATTAGGTGTGGCGAAAGAGGAACACTTGAGAGAAGAAATAAAAGATGCATTTGATAAGCTTTAATTTTTTTAAGTCATTCAACAATAAAAGTATAAGTTATTACTGATTACAAAAACATAAAGTATAAGTTATACTTTATGTTTTTGCGTCACAAAATATTTGTTGTCAGGTAAAGCTTATTTTGAAGGTATCGTTTTATTACCTAATGAAGTGATTTAAAGTATAAGATATACAATAATGTCTAATTAGGTATAACTTATATGAAATCTATTTAAGTATAACTTATACTTTATTAAAATTTCTTCTTGTACAAATTTAACTGTTTTGTTATATTCAAATAAATAATACATATAAAAAAGAGACGGATAAAAAAGTGAATTGGGTCACTCTTTCATCTGAATCACATACAACAACTATGTGTTCTCGCTCGTCTCAGAAGTTATGTAAGTGGCTGACAACCACTTATGTAATTTTGATAAGTCTTTCGGACTGACAATCCGAACTTACAGACTTATTCTACCATTTTTTGACGAGCAACTCAATATATACACGCTTATTTTGTCATTCATTTAAGACTTTTAAGCTATTGGGAGAACACAAATCTTTAAGATTATTTGTGTTCTCTTTTAGTTTGGGAAGGAATAAAGTCATGGCAGCTTCTTTGGATGTCGTATATTCGACGGTATTACAAAATGGTATCCGTAAATTCAAATATAAAAATAGCCACTTAAAACCAGTCTCTTTTAGTAATCAGTCGGGGAAGGGGGCCATTTTTGCGTACCGATCAAAGGAACACATGATCGAGGGGATTGGACTAGTGATCACTTCAGAAGAAGGGGTGATCGAAAACAATAATCGATTCACTCATTGGACACCAAATGTATTTCGCTATGGAA
>NZ_JBSMXK010000032.1:0-14205 GCF_053761865.1 Enterococcus bulliens | reverse complement strand
TCTTGATTCCTCCTTTTGGATTGGTTCGTCAAATTAATTCTAAAGGATTTCAAGGTGTCTTTTCTATTGTTTTTCAAAATAAAAAAGATGCTGGTGTCATCCACCAACATCAAAAAGTATAGAGCCATTTTTTTTCACTTTATGCTTGCATAAATAACATGAGAGTGATATATTAATTTCAAGTCATTTTTCATTAGTTTTTATCAGCATCCTGTTCTGATAAAAGTTAGTGAAGAGAGCTTCACTAACGTAACGACTCGCCGTGCTTGATCACCGAGTTGGTACGTTTTTTTTATTTTAATCATACATGCATTACGCATAGTCGACTATCAAAGGAGTCCTTTTTTGTGAACCATATCGTCTTATTTGAACCACTTATCCCAGCGAATACTGGGAACATTTCGCGCACTTGTGCAGCGACAAATAGTCCATTACATTTGATTGAACCTTTAGGATTTTCAACAGATGATAAACAATTAAAACGTGCTGGACTAGATTATTGGGAAGCGGTAGATATTACGTATCATAAAAGCTTAGCAGCTTTCATGGAGTATTTAGGAGATCGCCAGTTGCATTTGATCTCAAAATTTGCCAATGCGACTTACTCAGATGTCGATTTTAATGACAATGAGGATCATTTCTTTTTATTTGGAAAAGAAACAACGGGACTACCAGAAGAATTTATGCGTGAACATGCAGATAAATGCTTGCGTATTCCAATGAATGACGAGCATGTGCGTTCGCTGAATCTATCGAATACAGCAGCATTGATCTTATATGAGGCATTGCGTCAACAAGATTTTCCGAATCTTGAACGCACACATCATTACCCAAACGATAAAATCGATTAATCATCAAAGGAGCACTCACATGGACCTTTATTTTACGAGACACGGAAAAACCGAATGGAATTTGGAACGTCGTTTTCAGGGGATGAAGGGAGATTCTCCTTTATTAGCGAGTAGTTACGAAGAAGTTGCGCGTCTGGGTCAAGAACTTTCTGATGTAGCATTTGAAGCGATTTATTGTAGTACGGCCAAACGAGCTGTCGACACGGCGCATGCTATTGAAGCGCAATTGTCTCATTCTGTGCCCATCATCCAAAAATCCGGACTTTTAGAGATGGGATATGGTGCATTAGAAGGACAACTGATCGACGAGATGCGCCGACAGTATGGCTCAAGTCTGGAACAGATGCGCTATCGCTTAGATTTGTATGACCCAAGTGCATTTGCCGGTGAGACAGTCGATGAGATGCTGACACGAATGACGTCAACGATCACAACAGCCGTACAAAAACATGACGGACCATTATTATTTGTAGGACATGGAACTTCGATGACAGCAGCGATCCAATCGTTGATCGGCAAAGAAATCGCGCAATTACGTGAAATGGGTGGATTGTATAATAATAGTTTGACGATTGCCCATACTCAAGATAAACAAGTCCCTTATACACTAGTGAAATGGAATGACGTTTCGTTTTTGGACGATCCAACTAGTGCAGATTCATTACTTTAAACAGAAAGGAGCGGAGACCTATGCCAGAAAAAGAAGTTTTTGTCGGCAAGGTAGCCGCTATTTTTTATCAAAATCCAACAAACTTTTATAAAGTACTTTTAGTAAAAGTCGAGGAAACGACTGCGCAATATCGGGAAAAGGAAATCGTGGTGACGGGGAGTTTTGGCGATATTCAAGAAGAAGAGAGTTATCGATTCCACGGACAACTGATTGAGCATCCTAAATACGGCACACAATTAAACGCTGAAACGTATCAAAAAGAACAACCGACTTCAGCTGCAGGAATCGTCCATTATTTATCGAGCGATAAATTTCCAGGGATTGGTAAAAAAACGGCACAAGGAATCGTAGATGCTTTTGGTGAACAGGCAATTGAAAAGATCTTAGATGATCCAAGTATTTTAAGTTCACTCCCTCATCTAAATAAGAAAAAACGCGACATGATCGTAGAAACGCTACGCTTGAATCATGGGATGGATCAAGTGATCGTAGGATTGACAGAATATGGGTTTGGTAGTCGTCTATCGTTTGCGATCTATCAAAAATACCGCAATGAAGCGCTTGAAATCATTCAAGAAAATCCGTATCAACTCGTAGAAGATATTGATGGGATCGGATTTAAAAAAGCTGATATGATCGCAGCGCAACTTGGCATCACGCCTCATGCAACGACACGGATCAAAGCTGCATTGTTCCACCAGTTGATGCAAGTCTCGATTCAAACAGGAGATACGTATGTACAAGCAAAACAATTATTGGAACAAACGATCTCGTTACTTGAAACGAGTCGACCAGTCGAAATGTCTGCAGAACAAGTAGCCGATGGGTTGATCGAATTGGTCGAAGAAGAAAAAGTTCATCAAGAAGGGACCGCAATTTACGAGAAGCGCTTGTATTTTTCAGAAATCGGAATCGCACAATCGATCCATCGCTTGATGAAACGTAAACAGACGATCAAGTATACAGATAAGGAATTAGATCAAACCTTTAAAAAAGTTGAAAAAGAATTAGGGATCCGTTATGGTGCTTCTCAAGAAGAGGCTATCAAAGAGGCGATTCGTTCTCCATTTTTTCTATTGACAGGTGGTCCTGGAACGGGAAAAACCACAGTGATCAACGGAATCGTGAGAATGTTTGCGCACTTAAATGAAGTTGAACTTGATCCTAGTCAGTATACCAGTGAAACGTTCCCGATCTTATTAGCAGCCCCGACTGGACGAGCAGCAAAACGGATGAATGAAACGACTGGATTACCAAGTGGTACGATTCATCGTATGCTAGGGTTGAACAATCAAGAACAAGACGTCGAGATGGAAATAAAAGAATTAGAAGGTGGATTATTGATTGTTGATGAAATGTCAATGGTCGATACTTGGTTAGCACATGCTTTGTTCAAAGCCTTGGCGACAAATATGCAGATTATTTTAGTCGGCGATAAAGACCAGTTACCATCTGTGGGACCAGGTCAAGTCTTGCATGATTTATTGCAAACCCCATTTTTGCCAAAGTTTGAGTTGACTGAAATTTATCGACAAGGTGATGGTTCGAGTGTGATTTCGTTAGCACATGAAATCAAAAATGGCCGCTTGCCTCAAAATTTTGCGCAAAATCAAGCAGATCGTTCTTTTTTTGCTTGTGATGCCTATCAGATCGAGCCGATTATTGCCACAATCGTACAGCGTGCAAAAGAAAAGGGCTTCACTGCACAGGATATTCAAGTCTTAGCACCGATGTATAAAGGATCTGCGGGTGTCGATGCTTTAAATAAAATGATGCAAGAAATCTTTAATCCAAACGATGGTCGTAAAAAAGAAGTAAAATTCAATGACATGGTGTATCGCATCGGTGATAAGGTCTTACAATTGGTCAATTCACCAGAAGATAACGTGTTCAATGGAGATATGGGGCAGATCGTCGGGATCACGTATGCCAAAGATTCTGAAGATAAAGTCGATGAATTGACGATCCAGTTTGATGCGACTGAGGTGGTGTATCGCCGAAATGATTGGCAAAAAATCACGCTATCGTATTGTTGCACGATCCATAAATCTCAAGGTAGCGAGTTTAAAATGGTCATACTGCCGATGGTGCACCAATATCAACGAATGCTACAACGCAACTTGTTGTATACGGCGATCACACGGAGTAAAGAAAAACTGATTCTACTTGGAGAAATCGAAGCGTACCAACGTTGTGTCACGCAAGAATCAAACTTACGTATGACGACATTAAAAGAACGTTTATTAGAAGTAGAAGGAAAGGCTCGTGCTGTTCAGACACCATCTGAAGATAAAGCGTTCATTTCAGAAGAAGAAGAACACTTGCCGAGCGAGCCAATCTTGACTTTAGAGTTGATCCAACAACACGCTATCGATCCGATGATCGGAATGGACGGAATTACACCAAACGATTACGAAAATAAAGTGTAACAGAAGTCTGTTACACTTTTGAAAAATTGAATAAACGACAGAAGTCGCTCTTTTAAAAATAAGCCGAACCATTATCGAAAGTGATAATGGTTCGGCTTATTTCTTGGCGCTATCCATCTGTCACAATCTGATGGGGTTACCAAAAAAATTGTGAAGTCAAGGTAATCGTCAAATCGTAACTTTTACCTTCAAAAGACTCACCATCAAGGTGGACATCTTGAGGAGTCGTCGTGATCACACGCAATTTTTTAAGAGAATAGTGCTTAAAGTAACGCGAGCGCAATTGTTTTTTACGTAAAATAAGATAAAACAAATGCACGAGTTTAAAGAATGCTGTTTTTTGGACGACGACCAATTTGAAGCTATCATCTTTCAAATCAGCATGTGGTGCAATGGCGATGCCGCCACCAAAATAAGGATGATTGGTAACGGTAAATAAAAGTGTTTTTCGAAAAATCCGTTCTTGCCCATTGAATTCTACACGAATGGGAAAGGGACGTTGTTGAAAAAAGCTCGTTAAGATACTAGAAAAGTAGCTCGTTTTACCGATATGTAGTGAATGAAACCACTTTTTTCGTTTGCTATGATTGACTTTTTTGACGATTTTGCCATCCAGACCGATTCCTAGATTATTGCAAAAGACACCTGTTTGATTGGTTACCGCTTCTTGATAACGTAAAATCGGAATTTTGACTGGCGCTGTTTGCTCTAAAATTTTCCAAAAAGCTTCTTCTGGTGTTTTGGTCATACGAAATGCCCGTGCAAAATCATTGCCGCTCCCCGCTTTGATATAAGCTACAGGATACCTTGTGCTATAGGCATGCAATTGGTTTAAGACCTGATGTAGTGTTCCATCGCCACCAATTACGACAAAAATCGGTACAATATCTTGTTCTGAAAAAACAGGCTCGTTTAAAAGTGGGGTGATTTTTTTTGTCTGTATCAGCATTTGGGTCAGTTCGATCTCGTGACCAGGATATTCCGTTGTATAAAGAAAATAAGTGTAGCGGTATTTTTTCAACAATTCAATGATCTGTTTTGCTGTTTTGGCACCTCGTCCACCGCCAGCATCCGGATTGACGAGTATATGAAAGATTCGTTTCATGAGTACACTCCAGTAAAAATCAAATTGACCTTTATTATACCATATCTCTTTTAGAACCAAATAAAAAAGGACCTGATCGAAAATAAAGGTGGTCTGCACACGTACTGCACTTTATTTTGCGATCAGGTCATGGATAATGGTGAGTAAGGAGCGAGTCCAATTCCCACTTGATTTGATAGAGGCCTACTTAAAAATTCTGTTTAGACATTACCTACATCGAATGTCTGACTGGGAATTCAGCGTTCCTCCTTACAACTTTAGTATACTAAAACTCTCTTTTTTTAGCAAGCGTTTACATTTCCGTAGTAGGTAAAATCGCTTGCTTTCTCTTTATTTTTTGACTATACTTTTGCAAGCGAAGGGGTGACACTATGAAATATTATCATTTGATTGGGGCTTCTTTAGGATTAGCAATTATTCAATGGGCATTACAAGGTCCACTAGAAACAGTACGCTGGCTGAGTTATCTTTTTTTGAGTATACAAGGGCTCTTATTAGGCAGTTATGTTGTCTTGATGTGTGGCTATTTTATCTTGATGCGACCGACTAAAACAATTGAAGAAGAACCTGTAGTCGAATCGACAACTAACACATCACACAGACAAGCAGCACATTATACGCGATCAACACAGAGTCAAAAAGCAGCTTGACATTTTACTTGAATTTATTTAGACTTGCTAACGGTGCTAAGCGCACGTCACGCGGTTCATCAACCATCCCGCGTAATCAAAACTTGGAGAAAGTAGGAACTAATACATGATAAAATCTAAACAAGCAACATCGGTACGTACCTTAACTGCAAATGCCGTGATTATGGCCATTTATGTCGTTTTGTGTTTTATTTTACCGTACCAATCAGGTGCGATCCAATTTCGGCTATCTGAAAGTTTGAATCACTTAGTGGTATTCAATCGTAAATTTATTTGGGGCGTATTTGGTGGGGTAGTCATCTACAATTTATTCTTTGGAAATGGGCCACTAGATGTCTTATTTGGTGGGGGCCAAACGTTACTTGCATTAGCGGCAACGATTTGGGTCGGTAAATTTGTAGAAAACAAACTCGTATTGATGTTTTGTAATATTTTCTTCTTCACGATCAGTATGTGTTTGATCGCCTGGATGTTGCAATTAACGTTAGATTTACCATTTTGGCCAACGTATGCGACGACTGCATTAAGTGAATTGATCATTATGACAATTTCGGCACCCGTCATGTTTGCGGTAGATAAAGTGGTTCATTTTAAAGATCGTATTTAAAAAGACGAACGAAGTGTTTCCTTACTCGCTTGTGTGAGTAAGGGTCACCTCGTCGTCTTTTTTTAGCGTTCTGCTTTTAGATCTTCGATTTCAACAACTTTAAAGAGTTTGCTTTCCAGTTGTTCGATGATTTTGTTTAATGTTGTTTGGGTTGTTTCAGCTGGTAACGTGATCAACGTTCGACGAATAAACTCATCTTTGCCGATATCTAACGTAATGCAACTGGCAATACTGCTGTATTTGGCAATGATTTTCGAGATAGCTGCCAAATCACCTTTTTTACCAGTAGAAGCAATCGTTAAGACATAACTTCCTTGTTCGACATTCCAAGATTGCGCCAGGACTGAAAGTAAAGAACTATGTGTTAAAATTCCATAAAAATGGTCATTTTCATCTAATACAGCAATGTAAGGCAATTCTTTGATCGTAAAGAATACATTGAAGAATGAAGAATTGACATAGATAAATTTTGTAGCATTTTTTAATAATGATGTAACAGGTAAGCTCATATCGCCACCATTAGCCTTATGCCGGTAAATGTGCATCTTATAGATATTTCCACGGAAGATTTTACCCGTTTCATCTAAAATCGGTACACAACGATAACCAGAATTTTCTAAGATCGTTAAGGCTTCGGCTAAAGTTGCCGTTTCTAAAACCGTCGTCAAGTCAGCTTTTTTGTAAACCATTGATTTTAATAACATAAATAAACCTCCTTATCCTTTGGGTTTATGATAGCATACCTAACCGAAAAACTATAGAAATAATTTTGATCCTGATTGACAGTTTTTTCAAATCATGCTAATTTTAAGAAGTGAGAAAAGAGACGGACAGGAGGCTATTTTATGGCAACAAAAAAAGCAGCATTGGCTTGCTCTGTTTGTGGTTCTCGAAATTATTCGAAATCAGTCAGCGAAGGCAAAAAAGGCGATCGCTTAGAGATCAATAAGTTTTGTAAATATTGTAACCAATATACAATACATAGAGAAACAAAATAAAAAACGGAGGCAGCTCTCATGAAATTTATTCGCAGTGTAATTCACGAAATGAAAAATGTTACTTGGCCTTCAGGAAAACAATTGCGCAAAGATACGATCGTAGTCATTGAAACATCATTGATTTTTGCTGTGTTGTTCTTCTTGATGGATACTGCTATTCAAAATGTATTTTCATGGATTTTAAAGTAGACTTATTCGTTTACGACTAGAATTATTCGCTATTCCATGCTATACTTTGGTACGAGAGAAAAAACTTCGGTGTGACTGAGGTTTTTTTATTTTAGAAAAAAATAAAAGGAGTCCTTATGTGATGGAATCTTTTGAGAGAAGTTGGTATGTACTTCACACATACTCAGGATACGAAAATAAAGTAAAAACAAATATCGAGTCTCGTGCGCAAAGTATGCGAATGGGAGACTACATTTTCCGTGTAGTGGTGCCTGAAGAAGTCGAAACAGAAGTAAAAAATGGAAAAGAAAAAGAGATCGTACACAAAACATTCCCTGGATATGTGTTAGTTGAAATGATCATGACAGATGAGTCTTGGTATGTGATTCGAAACACACCAGGTGTTACTGGATTTGTCGGTTCTCATGGAGCGGGAAGCAAACCTGCACCACTATTACCTGAAGAAATCAACAGCATCTTGCGTTCATTAGGAATGAGTACACGTGCAGTTGAATTGAATGTCGAACTTGGCCAAACAGTGAAGATCATCGAGGGCGCGTTTTCTGGTCTAGAAGGTCAAGTTGTTGAAATCGACGAAGAAAAACAAAAATTAAAAGTAAATATCGACATGTTTGGTCGTGAAACCAGCACTGAGCTTGACTTTGATCAAGTAGACGATATCGACTAATGCAAAACCGTAAGCGAAATTTCGTTTGCGGTTTTTTTAAGGAGTGATAGGATGTATAAATGGATTGGATTGTGGCTAAGTATGTTGTTACTTCTTTCAGGATGCGGGGGAGCACTGCACGAACAAAAACCTGTAACTTCTAATTCTAAACCTGTAGCTAAAACATCAGAACCTGAAAAAACGGCGATCCCGACAGTATTTTTCCATGGTTATTCAGGAGGGAAGAATTCGTTTGGAGGGATGATGACACGTTTAACGTCTTTAGTTGGTGCAAAAAAAGAAGCAGTGATCACTGTTTCTGCTACAGGAGAATTAACGCAAGAAGGAGAGTTGACTAAACAAAAAGATGATCCCATGATTCAAGTGCTTTTTGAAGACAATACTAGCACTCAAGAAAATCAAGTTATCTGGATCACTGAAGTTCTTGCTTCTTTAAAAACACAAGGGATCGACACGGTCAATATCGTGGGTCACTCAATGGGAGGCGTGAGCGTTATGGATTATCTCATGCAAGCACAAGAAGAAACACAACCAAACGTAGCAAAAGTCATTGCGATTGGTGCGCCATTCAATGAGTTTTTAGATACGCTTACGACACAAACACAACAAGAATTGCTTCGCGATGGACCAGATCAAGTTTCCCCACGCTATCAAGCTTACCAAGAAAGAGTAGCACTCTTTCCTAAGACGACTCAAGTCGAGATCATTAGTGGCCAGTTAAGTGCTGATGAACTAAGTGATGGAACGGTGCCACTTGCCAGTAGTTTGGCGATGATTCCATTATTAGTAGCACAAGAAATCGATGTCCACTCAACGATCATTACCGGCGAGAACGCACAACACAGTGCGTTGCATGAAAATAGTGCTGTTGATCGTGTTGTTGCTGATTTTTTATGGAAATAACTAAAGCGTCCCTTTTTGTAATGGCCATCAAAGCCGTACAAAAAGGGACGTTTTAGTGTTATTCACACATGATTTCTTTGGTCAATCGTCTAGCAGTAGGTGTTGCAGCAAGTCCACCTTCACCAGTTTCTCTAAAGATCGACGGCATTTGGCGTCCGACTTGATACATGGCTTCGACGACTTCATCTGGTGGAATGACGCTTTCGATCCCAGCTAAAGCCATGTCTGCTGAAATAAACGCTTGTGAGGAACCAAGTGCATTGCGCTTGACACAGGGCACTTCTACAAGCCCTGCAACAGGATCACAAATCAGTCCCATCATATTTTTTAGCGTAATTGCGACGGCTTGAGCCGACTGATGTGCAGATCCGCCATTAATTGCTACAAGTGCTGCAGCTGCCATGGCACTAGCTGATCCGACTTCTGCTTGACAACCACCTTCAGCTCCTGAGATCGAGGCATTGTTGGCAATGACTAGTCCAAATGCACCAGCCGTAAATAAAAAGTCGAGTTGTTGCTGATGAGTGAGATTGAGGCGTTCACGACAAGCCATCAATACTCCCGGAACGACACCGGCACTTCCAGCAGTAGGCGTCGCACAAATCAATCCCATTTTCGCATTGACTTCATTCACAGCGATCGCATTGCGCACAGCTGTCAGAATCGTTTCGCCGCTTAAAAATTGACCATGTTCTAAGTAATCGTTCATTTTTACCGCATCACCACCGGTCAAACCAGTTACAGACGTTACGCCATTCACACCTTCTACGATCGATTGTTCCATGACTTGTAAGTTACGTTCCATCAAGGCATAGATCTCTTCTCGTGTCCGTCCAGTCATCTCGATTTCTGTAGCGATCATCAGTTCTGCTACTGAGAGGTAATTCGCGCTTTGTGCCACAAGATCTTCTATTGAATAAAACATATTTTCACTCCTTTAGTCAAAATAAGAGGCACTATGGATCTGTGCGATTTGACGGATTTTTTCTAATACTCCTTGGTTACGTTCATCGACTTCGATGATCATAATGGCATTTTCACCTTTTGATTCACGTGTAACAGTCATCGTCCCGATATTGACATTGGCTTCAGATAAGACGTTACTCACACGTGCGATCATGCCTGGGACATCTTGGTGGACGATAATAAAAGTTGGTGTCCCAAGCGTCAATGAAAGTTTAAAACCGTTGACTTCAGAAATCTGAATGTTCCCGCCACCAATAGAGATACCAGTGACCGATAGTTTACGTGTTCCTTTTGACACGATCATTTGCACCATATTTGGGTGTTCTGCTTTTTCTTTTTTTGGGGTGAAGAGGACTTCCATACCCGATTCATAGGCAAGTTTTAGTGAATCGCCCAACCGTGGATCGTCGGGTTCCATTCCAAGTAGACCGCCGACGAGTGCGATGTCCGTTCCATGACCACGATAGGTCTTAGCGAATGATTCATATAAAAAAATATCGACGACTTCAGGTTGTTCACCGAAAATATGACGAATCACTTTTCCGATTCTAGCAGCTCCTGCAGTATGTGAGCTACTAGGGCCTACCATAACAGGTCCGATAATATCAAAGACGCTACGATAATTTAATTGTTCCATATTGTTTCTCCTCAATCTTTAGG
Source organism: Enterococcus bulliens (assembly GCF_053761865.1). Taxonomy (NCBI): domain Bacteria; kingdom Bacillati; phylum Bacillota; class Bacilli; order Lactobacillales; family Enterococcaceae; genus Enterococcus; species Enterococcus bulliens. The sequence goes on along the minus strand of NZ_JBSMXK010000032.1, from coordinate 3,510 downwards.
TTTCGTTTGTAGTGTAGCACAGGAACGAATGAAGCGTATGAAATTTGTTTGAAAATGAGAGAGAAATTAGTTGAAATTTATTTTTTCTTTGCTATAATATACCAGTATGCTTCAATTCGTGTTGAAGTATGTTTTTAACGTGGGAGGAGAAATACGTATCTCCAATTCACCACATCACGGACTTAAGGAGGTTTGTCTCGTGGCAAAAAAAGTAGAAAAAATCGTTAAATTGCAAATTCCTGCAGGTAAAGCAACACCAGCACCACCAGTAGGTCCTGCATTAGGTCAAGCGGGTGTAAACATCATGGGATTCACTAAAGAATTCAACGCTCGTACTGCTGATCAAGCAGGTTTAATCATCCCTGTAGTGATTTCTGTATACGAAGACCGTTCATTCACATTCGTTACAAAAACACCACCGGCTGCAGTATTATTGAAAAAAGCTGCAAACATCGAAAAAGGTTCTGGTGAACCAAACAAAACTAAAGTTGCAACTGTTTCTAGCGATCAAGTTAAAGAAATCGCTGAATTGAAAATGGAAGATCTAAACGCTGCTAGCTTAGAAGCTGCTATGCGCATGGTCGAAGGAACTGCACGAAGCATGGGAATTATCGTAGAATAAGACCCTAAGGAAGTAGCTTCTCAGTTCGTTCTATATTGAAAGATAAAGAACACGTGGGAGGTTCTACCGCTATAACCACATCCAAGGAGGAAACACAAAATGGCTAAAAAAAGCAAAAAAATGCAAGATGCATTGAAAAAAGTTGATGCGACAAAAGCTTACTCTGTTGAAGAAGCTGTTGCATTAGCGAAAGATACAAATATCGCGAAATTCGACGCAACTGTTGAAGTTGCTTACCGTTTGAACGTAGATCCTAAGAAAGCAGACCAACAAATTCGTGGTGCTGTGGTTCTACCTAACGGAACTGGTAAAACACAAAAAGTTTTAGTATTCGCTAAAGGCGATAAAGCTAAAGAAGCTGAAGCTGCTGGTGCTGACTATGTTGGCGATGCAGATATGGCGAAAAAAATCCAAGGCGGATGGTTCGACTTTGACGTTGTTGTCGCTACACCTGACATGATGGCTGAAGTTGGTAAACTAGGACGCGTTTTAGGACCAAAAGGTTTAATGCCTAACCCTAAAACTGGTACGGTAACAATGGACGTTACAAAAGCAATCAATGAAGTAAAAGCTGGTAAAGTAACTTACCGTGTTGATAAAGTAGGAAACGTTCACGTACCAATCGGTAAAGTTTCTTTCGACAACGAAAAATTAGTTGAAAACTTTAAAACAATCAATGATGTATTAGTGAAAGCTAAACCATCAGCTGCAAAAGGTCAATACATGAAAAATATCACGATCACAACAACATTTGGTCCTGGTATCCATGTAGATCAAACTTCTTTCTAAGAAAAAAGCAAAAAACACTTGACTTCCACGCTTTATCTATGATAAGGTGTGGAAGGTTAATAATTAACTGTACCGAAGACAGTAGGTGGCCTAGCCATAATTCCTACCGAGGACACGTATTGAAGCGATTCAATTGTCCCTCTATGTCTACGGTGGCATAGAGTTTTTTTATTGTAAAAAAACTCTTCCATCAAAATCAGGAGGTGAAACATAAAATGAGTGAAGCAGCTATCGCAAAAAAAGCCGCTATCGTTGAAGAAGTATCTGTAAAATTCAAAGACGCTGCATCTGTAGTCGTTGTGGATTACCGCGGATTAACTGTTGACGAAGTGACTCGTTTACGTAAACAATTACGTGACGCTAACGTAGAAATGAAAGTAATCAAAAACTCTATCTTATCTCGTGCGGCTAAAGCAGCTGGATTAGAAGGACTTGATGAAGTATTCACAGGACCGACTGCCGTTGCATTTAGTAACGAAGACGTAGTAGCTCCAGCGAAGATTATCGATGAATTTGCACAAGAAGCAAAAGCATTGGAAATCAAAGGTGGGATCATCGAAGGTAAAGTTTCTTCTTTGGAAGAAATCACAGCTTTGGCGAAATTACCAAACCGCGAAGGAATGCTATCTATGCTTTTATCTGTACTACAAGCGCCTGTGCGCAACGTGGCTTACGCTGTCAAAGCAGTGGCAGAAAAAGAAGACGGAGATGCAGCTTAATCGCCGCATAATGATTCATTATTTTATATAAAAAAACCTAATTAAATGGAGGAACTCAATCATGGCATTGAACATTGAAAACATTGTTGAAGAGCTTAAAGGCGCAACAATCTTAGAATTAAACGACTTAGTTAAAGCTATCGAAGAAGAATTTGGCGTTACTGCTGCTGCTCCTGTAGCGGCTGCTGCAGCTGGTGGTGCTGCTGCTGAAGAACAAACAGAATTTACTGTTGAATTAACTGCAGCTGGCGATCAAAAAGTTAAAGTTATCAAAGCAGTTCGTGAAGCAACTGGCTTAGGCTTAAAAGAAGCTAAAGCTGTAGTTGATGGTGCTCCATCAGCAGTTAAAGAAGGCGTTTCTAAAGAAGAAGCAGAAGCTTTAAAAGCTGCTTTAGAAGAAGTTGGCGCTTCAATCACATTAAAATAATTTTAATGTTCAAACTAGTAACTGGATTTCCAGTTGCTAGTTTTTTTGTATTCACGGGTGTATACTTAAATCAAAAAGGGTGATTTCCATGAAAGCAAAATGGTATGAAAAAAAACGTGTGTATATTCCGTTGTCGATCGTACTTGGTCTTTTTGGATTTGATATTTTGTACGGGACATTGTCTGCTAAAAAAGATGATGAAGAGTTTAATCCGGAGTATTATAGCCATAAAAATGCACCTATGTTTCGTAAAAAGCAGGCGTTTGAAAAATGATTTATTTGTTTTTTTATGTATAAAAAACATTAAAGAAACGTTGTTATAAAAGAAAAATATTAAGATTGGAATAAAAATCTATAGTTATTTAATCGTTAAATAAAATTCTTATAGCAAAAATATTGTAGTCCAAAACATTTCATGGTATGATGTCTTGGTAACAATCTGATATGCAGTAATGGGTTTACCATATAAATGGATTTAGCTTCATTTCGCATGATCAATTACAATTAAGCACAAGATGTGTTATGGAGGTAAGTTATCAATGAATAACGGTACAGTAAAATGGTTTAACTCAGAAAAAGGATTTGGCTTTATTACAGATGCTGATGGAAACGATGTATTCGTACACTTTTCAGCTATCCAAGGTGAAGGCTTCAAAACTTTAGAAGAAGGCCAAGCAGTTACTTTCGATGTTGAAGATGGTCAACGTGGACCACAAGCGACTAACGTAGTTAAAGCTTAATTCACATCCCAACTTGTGCTGACAGTAGTGTCAGCACTTTTTTTATGCACAAAAAAGGCTATGACATTGCTGTCGTAGCCTTTTTCTTTAGGCTCTATAATTTAATGGACTGATGAATTGAATTCAATTCATCAGTCCATTTGTCATTTTAGGTATTAAAAAACATACTCGCTTCCTGTATGATTAAATCACCACAAAATAAACAAACGAAAG
>NZ_JBSMXK010000031.1:0-14837 GCF_053761865.1 Enterococcus bulliens | reverse complement strand
TCCTTTCGTTTGTTTATTTTGTGGTGATTTAATCATACAGGAAGCGAGTATGTTTTTTAATACCTAAAATGACAAATGGACTGATGAATTGAATTCAATTCATCAGTCCATTAAATTATAGAGCCGATTTATCTATTTCGGTCGTGATGCGGCTTATTTAAGATACTTCTGAGATACCGTTTATTCGATTGGTTAGAGAGTACGATAGACTTTTGTCACATCTTTTTTTCTGGCCATAATGGCAATTCAATATGTTCATAAGCGATTGGATCTAGACTTGTCACCGTAATTCCTAATAATCGCACTCCTTGCTCCTCTTGATATAACTCTTCAAATAAGAGACTAGCATTGGAAAATAACTCTTCTTTTCGATGAATCGCTTGGCGTAAACTATGCCGCTTGGTTTTTGTTGTAAAGTCATCGTATCGTAATTTTAAAACAATTACCGTACCATGCTTTTGTTCTTTGATCAATTGGACTTCAACATCTTGAGCGAGCTGTCGTAATTGAGCAAGACACTGCTCTTCTGTGCGCAATGCTTGTCCATACGTGCGTTCTCTCCCTAGCGATTTACGTTCACGATGAATCTCGACTGGTGCCAAATGAATTCCGCGAACCTTCCGATACAAAGAATAGCCCATCTTTCCAAATTCTTGGATCAAATCCATTTCTGATTGATTTGCGAGATCTTTTCCTGTGTAAATCCCTAATTCGTGCATTTTCGGAATGGTTTTTTTTCCAACACCATGAAATTTCTCGATTGGTAATGCGTCTAAAAAGACTTGCGCGTCTTCTGGACGAATCACCGTCAATCCACGTGGTTTTTGGTAATCAGATGCTAGTTTTGCTAAAAATTTATTGTAACTCACTCCCGCCGAACACGTCAGGTGTAACTCGTTAAAAATATCATGTTGGATACATTTGGCGACCTTGATTGCCGATTTACTGTCTAGATGATTTTTTGTTACATCTAAATAGGCCTCATCGATCGATACTGGTTCAACGAGATCGGTATACCGAAAAAAAATTTCACGAACTTGTTTTGAGACTTCGCGATATTTTTCATGATTTCCCGGAATAAAGATTGCTTTAGGACAAAGTTCATAGGCTTTTTGGGCACTCATCGCAGAATGGATCCCAAATTTTCTGGCATGATAATTTGCCGTCGTCACCACCCCTCTTCCACCAGTGTCTTTAGGATGACGCGCGATAACTAATGGAGCTTTCGCTAATTCGGGCTGATCTCGTTCTTCGACTGATGCAAAAAAAGCATCCATGTCGATATGAATAATCCTGCGCGTTGTATTATTATGTAAAGGAAATTCTAATCCACTCATCGTCCTCACCTCAACTCTATTATAATGCAAACATGCGTTTGTTTACAACGTGCAGCATTTCACTTGTCCGTTTTAGCTATACAAGTGCTTTTTTTTCTGCTATAGTTTTTCTATTGGATGAGGTGATGAGAATGGATGATAAAAAATATTATACGTTGTTAAAGGAAAAGTTCCCAACGAAAGAACATGTAGCTACTGAAATTATTAATTTAGAGGCGATTTTACACCTACCTAAAGGCACTGAACATTTTATCAGTGATGTACACGGTGAATTTTTGGCTTTTGACCATGTTTTACGCAATGGTTCTGGTAGTGTAAAAGAAAAACTTCGTGAATGCTTTGATAAAAAGCAAGTTGATATCAATGCCTTAGCCGTCTTGATTTATTATCCTGAACAAAAGATTCAAGAAATCAAGCGCCAAAAACAAGGTGCCTCTTTACACAATTGGTATCAAAAAAATATCACCTTGCTCGTTAGTGCCACAAATTATGCGAGTAAAAAATATACTCGTTCTAAAGTCCGCAAGGCATTACCACCACGTTTTAGTTATATCATCGAAGAATTATTGACAGAAAGTTACGAAAATCACGACAAAGAACATTATTTACATGCGATTATCGATAAAATCATTGCATTAAAACAAGCCGATGAACTGATTGAAGATCTAGCCTATACGATCCAACGCCTTGTTGTCGATCATTTGCATGTTGTCGGAGATATTTACGATCGCGGACCTGCACCTGATGCCATTATGGATCGTTTGATCGCATACCATTCAGTCGATATCCAGTGGGGAAATCACGATATTATCTGGATGGCCGCTATGGCAGGTTCAAAGGTCGCTTTGATGAATTTATTGCGAATCAGTGCGCGTTATGGGAATTTAGATATTATCGAAGAACGCTATGGTATCGCGTTAAGACCTTTAGTCGAATACAGTCGGACGCACTATACTCCACAAAAAAAATTCGCACCAAAATTATCAACTAAAAGCGAAATCTCTTTATTAGAACAAGATACTTTAAATGTCGTCCAACAAGCCACGGCGATTTTACAGTTTAAATTAGAAGGACAATTGATCGATCGCCGCCCAGATTTTCGGATGGAAAAACGACGTTTACTAGAAGCGATCGACTATACGACACAAACGATCACATTGGATCAAGGTGAATTTCCCTTAGATGGATTCTTCGGACCTACGATCGATCCAAAACAGCCTACAGCACTAACTGAAGAAGAACTCCATTTAGTCGACCAATTGATCCAATCCGTCCAACAATCTGAACGATTAAAACGACATATGGATTTTCTCATCGAAAAAGGAAGCATGTATTTGTGCTATAACGACAATCTATTGATCCACGGCTGTATTCCTCTTCATGAAAATGGTGACTTTAAATCTTTAAGAATCGATAATGTCCAGTACGCCGGAAAAGACTTACTCGACTTTTTTGAAAAACAAGTTCGTATCAGCTACCGTCAAAAAAATCAATCTGAAGATCTAGCAACGGATCTTTTATGGTACCTGTGGTCAGGTGAGTGTTCTTCATTATTTGGTAAAACGGCTATGACGACATTCGAACGCTATTATTTAGTCGATCACTGTACACATATCGAACATAAAAATGCTTATTATAAATTACGCAATGACCAACAAGTATGCCAAGATATTTTACAAGCTTTCTCGCTTCCGATAGGTGGACATATCATCAATGGCCATACGCCTGTTAAGGAAAAAGATGGCGAAAATCCAATCAAGGCAAATGGGCAAATGATCGTAATCGACGGTGGGTTTGCAAAAAGTTATCAAAAAGAAACAGGAATCGCCGGCTACACCTTACTTTCGAATAGCTATGGATTACAATTAGCCGCACATCAACCCTTTTCTTCCATTGAAGAAGCAGTATTATACGGAACAGATATCGTTTCGACCAAGCGTCTAGTGGAAACGGTCGACAATCGTACTACCGTAAAAGAAACCAATATTGGCCATGTTCTATTACTTGAAATGAGCGATTTAGAAACGCTTTATCAGCACTACAAATAAGAGAGTGTGATCGAAAAAAAATAAGCCGAATTCTTTTCGAAAATAGGTTCACCTATTTCGAGAATGATTCGGCTTATTTTACGTTAATTCATGATAAATCGCGTAGACTTCTTGGCGCGTTACCTGCATTTTTTTGGCTACTTCTTTGATTGCAGCATTGGGTTTCATCCCTTGTGTAATCAATTCTTCGACTTGTTCTTTGAGCGGAACAGTACTCAACGGTTCGTCAGAAGTTAGTTTACCTGAAACCAATAGACAACATTCACCTTTTAACGTCGCGTCTTTTGTATACGCGACTAATTCAGCTAATGTACCACGTAAATATTCTTCATGAATCTTCGTCAACTCTCGACAAATGACTGCTTGTCTAGTTGGTCCAAATACTTCGACCATTGCACTTAATGTCGCGTGAACACGATGAGGAGATTCGTAAAACATTATTGTCGCCTCTTGTGATTCGAGGGTTGCTAGTGCTTCTTGTTGCGCCTTTTTTTTACGAGGTAAAAACCCATAAAATAGATTCGGTTGCGCTTTAAGTCCTGAAGCGATCAACGCTGTCAATCCTGCGGTCGGCCCTGGCAATGAGATGACTGGGATTTCTTGTTCAAGGCAAGCTGCCACTAATTCTTGACCAGGATCACTGATTGAAGGCATTCCTGCATCACTGACTTGTGCGATCATTTTTCCTTCAGTTAACAAATTCAGTAATTGCGGAATTCGTTCTTGGTAATTGTGTTCATGGAAACTTTTTTGTGGGGTTTGGATTTCAAAATGATTGAGTAATTTCTGTGTGTTTCGAGTGTCTTCACTGGCAATCAAATCAGCTTGGTTCAAAATTTTAACTGCTCGAAACGTCATATCTTCTAAATTTCCAATCGGTGTGGGAACAAGGTAAAGTGCCCCACTAGTCGCTTGTTTATAACTTTTTTGCTGTTGCATACGGTACTCCTTTAAAAAAGAAGAAAGCAAGATTTGCTTTCTTCTAGTTTTTTTCGTATTAAACTATTTACCAATCTCTCGATAAATTACTTCTAGACAAAAGGCACACGGTTCATCATGCTCACGTCTTGAGCCATAAAGGTCATAGCAAACATGAAATCCTTCTTCATAGATTTTTTCTAAGTTCATCCGTGATTTTGATAATTCTTGTGTAACTTTTTCAGCAGGTGTTTCAGCTGTTTGATTCAACTCACGGATATGATCACGCAAGCGTTGATTTTCAAGTTCTAGCTGAGTGTTCTTCTCCACGACTTCTTGTAAAGAGGTTTTCATTTCGACTAAATTCGCCAATAATGCACGAAATTCACCTTCGAATTGGTTTAACCCATCATATAACGAACGTTTATCCATTTTCATGCCCTTCACCTGCTTTTAATTCTTCATACTCATATTCGACAGCAGTCGGTGGTCCACCAAATAAGCGTACTTTTACGATGCGACTTAAAAGATTCAAGCCCACAACTTTCCCTTTACCTTCTGGTGTAACGACTTCTTGACCATAGTCTGGCAACTCTTTTTTCGCTTGTTCGTATTCGTCGTTTTCATAATTCAAACAACACATCAAACGGCCACACAATCCAGAGATTTTAGCAGGATTTAATGACAAGCCTTGATCTTTTGCCATTTTGATCGATACGGGAACAAAATCACCTAAGAAAGTCGAACAACACAGTTGGCGTCCACATGGACCGATCCCACCTAGAATCTTTGCCTCATCCCGCACCCCGACTTGTCTTAGCTCGATACGGGTTTTAAAAATGCTTGCTAATTCTTTGACCAATTCACGAAAATCGATACGATTATCTGCCGTAAATTGAAAAATCATTTTCGCACGATCAAACGTGTATTCAATATGGATCAACTTCATCGCAAGTTCATGTTCACGAATTTTTTGTTTTCCGACTTGTAATGCAGCTTTAGCATCTTTTAAATTTGCTTCATGTTTTTCGATATCTTGTGCACTCGCACGACGAAGGATCGGACGCACCTCATTTGGTAGGTCTTCAGGGGATACATGTTTATTTGGAATCGCCACAGTTGCAAAATGAATTGCTTCTTGAGCGTGGACGATGACTTGATCATTGTATAAAAAAGTTTCTGAGCCAGGCGAAAAATAATAGATTTGGCCGGCAGCACGATAACGAATGCCGATTACTTCAACCATTTAGACCCTCCTTTAACTTGAGACCACACGCAACGCAAATTGTTCCATACTATTTTGAAACGAAACATTCGCTTGTATTTTTCGTTGTGCTTGCAATAAACATTCGATTTCTTGATATGAAATTTTACCTGTTTGGAATGCTTCTTCATAATAGCCTTGAATGATTTTTAGCAACATCAGTTGTTGGTGTTTTTCTTTAGCGAGTGGTACCAACTGTTTTTGTACAAATAAAAACGCATCTGGTGTTTTTGCACTCAATTGATCCAACCACTTTTTCGCAATCTCTTTACTTTCATTAAACCATTCATCTTCAGAGATTTCAACTGCTTTTGAAAAACTATTGGTCAATTGCGCCAACAAAGCAGCCGTCTTCTCAGAAATTCCTGTTGCGTGTAATTTTTCAATCAAATGTGCTTTAGATAACGGAGAAAAGTGGATCAATTGGCAGCGTGATTGGATAGTCGGGAGCACTTTTCCTAAACTATTTGTTTCAAGTATCGCAACGAAACTACCTGGCGGCTCTTCTAAGAACTTCAATAAACTATTCGCAGCACTGCTACTCATCGTATCTGCTTGACGGATAATAAAACATTGATCCCGTGTTTCAAATCCTGTTTTTGAAAATTCCGCTTGTAACTGGCGAATCTGATCAACTTTGATCGTTTGTCCGTCTGGTTTAATGACTTGTACGTTAGGATGCTCATTTTGGTCGATCCGCATACATTGTAAGCATTGATCACAAGGATTGCCATCTTGTATTTGCTCACAAAACATCCGCTTTGCGAGCCACATACTTAACTCATGTTTACCTGTCCCTTCATCGCCTTCAAAAAGATAAGCATGAGCGAGATGCTCATGCTCCATCATTTTTGTCATTTGCGTTAAGAGACATGGTTGGTATTCACGTAAAAATTCAGTTTCCTCCATAGCCTCTCCTCAACTGTTTAGTAGTGATAAAATCCTTCCATTGGTAGGACAAAGACAGTCGCACCACCTACTTCAACTTCAACTGGATAAGGTACTTGACCATCTAGTGAGATGTCTAAAGACATCGGTGTTGAGACGTATTGATGTCTTGATTGACACGTTTTTTTGATCAATCCTAAAGCTTCTTCCACGCGTTCATCTTCAATCCCTACGATAAACGTACTATTTCCGGCTTTTAAAAATCCACCAGTAGAAGATAATTTGGTCGCGCGGATATTTGCATCGATAAACTCATTTGCCAAACGGTTACTATCCTTGTCTTGTACAATCGCGATTACTAATTTCATGTCTCTCACTCCTCAAAAAAGTTTGGGTAAGTCTCTTTGATTTTTGCAAAACATTCATCGACAACGACTTGAATCCCCTGTTTTGCATTGATCGTATGGATTCGTTCTGGATTTGCTTCCGCCAATTTTAAATAAGAGTGACGGACCCTTTGATGAAATTCTAACCCTTCAAGCTCCAATCGGTCAACTTGTGTATTCCGATGACGTGCGATTCGACGTAATCCTTCATCAGAATCGATATCAAGATAAAGCGTGAAGTCAGGGCTCAACCCTTCTGTAGCAAACTCATTGATCTGCGCGATTTTATCGACTCCAATGCGACGACCAGACCCTTGATAGGCTAGCGAGCTATCTACAAAGCGGTCACACAAAATGACATTTCCTTTTTCTAGATTAGGCAGGATCACTTCGATCAAATGCTGACGTCTTGCTGCGGCATAAAGCAATGCTTCTGTGCGTTCGTCCATTTCTTCATGCGTCGGATCTAAAATGATCTTACGGATCCGTTCTGCGATCTGGCTGCCCCCAGGTTCTCTTGTCCGAATAATTTCTTTTTTCATGGTGCGTTGTAAAATCGGGAACAACTCGTTCATAACTGTTGTTTTTCCTGCTCCATCTGGTCCTTCGATTGTGATAAATAAACCGTTCAACGTTTTTCCTCCATCTTACTAGTTCACACTAGATTTCTCTTCTGCCTTCAACAGCTTTTAATAACGTGACTTCATCTGCGTACTCGATATCGCTTCCTACAGATAACCCATGCGCTAGTCGCGTCACTTTGATTCCTGCAGGTTTGATCAATCGCGAAAGATACATCGCTGTCGCTTCTCCTTCAGTCGTTGCATTCGTTGCGATAATGACTTCTTTGACACTATCATCATGCAAGCGTTCGATCAAAGAAGATAAATTGATATCTTCTGGACCCGTCCCTTCCATCGGAGACAATACCCCGTGCAACACATGATACAATCCACGATACTCGCGCATTTTCTCTAATGACATCACATCTTTAGGCTCTTCGACGACTAAAATAATGCTTTTGTCACGTGTTGTATCTGCACAGATTTCACAAGGATCTTCTTGTGTAATATTGCCACACACTGAACAAAAATGTAGATCACGTTTAGCACTTAGTAACGATTTAGCAAATTCATTTACGGTTTCATCTTTCATATCGATCGTATAAAAAGCTAGTCGTGTCGCCGTCTTTTGGCCAATACCGGGTAAATTCATATAACTCGCGATCAAACGCGCGATTGGTTCTGGATATTGCATACCATTTTGCCCCTATCTTAGAATCCTGGTAAGCCTTTAGTATATTTGCCCATCGTTGATTCGATTTCTTTTTCGACTTTACTGATCACATCATTCACAGCTAATGCTACTAGATCTTCTAACATTTCCACATCGTCTGGATCCACGACTTCTGGTGCGATTGTGACTGCTTTGACTTTACGGTCTCCCGTTACGGTTACTTTTACATAACCGTTTGTTGATTCACCAGTAAATTCTTTTTGATTTAACGCTTCTTGCGCTTGTCCCATCTCTTTTTGCATTTTTTGTACTTGTTTCATCATGCCTTGCATATTTCCCATTCCACGCATCATAATTTATATCCTCATTTCATTTAATTTTCTTCTATTTTAATCAAATCACCAAATAACTCTTGTGCTTTGGTGACGACAAGATCCTCAGTTTCTGGTAGAAGTGAAACTTCTCCATCTGCAGCATCTTCTACCTCTAGTGTACCATCTCCTTGATTTCCTGCAAGAAAATCATTTCGTAGTTCAGGCCAATCACCTTGAGTAATAAAAATCGACTCTGGTGCATAATCTGCAATAAAGCGGCTGATTTGATTATGAATCGCTAACGAAAATTCCGCATCACTCGTTGCCCGTTGACAGATAATCTCATAATCAAATGCAATAACCAATCCATTATCACTAGCAGCCTTTGGTTCACTAGCACGCAACATTGCTTTTTGTGTTGGACTAAGTGAAGCAAGTAGGTCTTCCCAGATTTCTTTGACTTGTAGCATCCGTTCTTTGGTCGCTTTTGCCAACACTTGATTGACCCGTTCTCTTGGAACACGATACGTACTCGTGACTTGGCGTACTTGATTTTTAGGTTTCGGTGCTTCTTGTGGACGGTTTGTGACTTGTTTGAGCTGTTGGCGTAATTCGTCAATTTCTTGCCGAACAGCTTGCAGTTGATTTGGATTTGCTTGTGTGGTTCCAACGACTGTCGGTTGTTGTTTTGCCGCTAGTTTCACCGTCGCAACTTCCAGATAAATTCCTGGACTTGTCGTAAACCGTATTTCTTGTTGGGTCTCATTTAAAATTTTGATCCATGTATAGATTTGTTCAGCTGGCACTTGTTGCGTCAATTGTTCAAATCCTTCACTCAATTGCTTTCCTTCTTGGATCAATAAATCAGGTGCTTGTTGATAGAGTAAGATGTCTCGACAATAAAACAATAAATTTTCCAATAATCGATTGCTCTCTTTGCCATCTTCTAACATCAGCTGTAATTGTCTCAATGCATCCGATACTTCTTCATTTAGACAAGCTTGTAAAAAATGATCCATTTTCTCGTTGGTCAAACTTCCTGTTACTTCTAATGCATGTTGTTCGGTAATTTGTCCGTCACTAAATGCGATGGCTTGGTCTAAAATACTTAGCGCATCCCGCATTCCACCTTCTGCAGAACGAGCGATAATCGTCAGTGAGTTTGGCTCGTATTCGACATGTAGTTCCTGTAAGATCTCTGCTAGATGATCGACGATATCGGCCACTTGGATCCGTTTGAAATCAAAGCGTTGCGTTCTAGAGATGATCGTTGCTGGAATTTTGTGTGGTTCCGTTGTGGCTAAGATAAAAATCACATTTTTCTTTGGTTCTTCTAATGTTTTTAACAAGGCATTAAATGCCCCAGTCGACAACATGTGGACTTCATCAATAATATAGATTTTGTACATTGCTTGTGTCGGTGCATAGTTGGCACGGTCACGAATAAAACGAATCTCTTCGACACCATTGTTACTTGCCGCATCGATCTCGATCACATCTTCTTGACTCCCATTTGTGATCGACAGACACATCTCACATTCATTACATGGCTCCCCATCCACACTATTGGGACAGTTGATTGCTTTGGCGAAAATTTTAGCCGCACTTGTTTTTCCCGTTCCTCTCGGTCCAGTAAACAAATAGGCATGCGAGATTTGTTCTTGCACGATCGCATTTTTTAGCGTTTGCGTGATCGCACGTTGCCCGACGATCGCATCAAAGCGTTGCGAACGAAATACTCGATAAAGTGCTTGATAGGCCATAATTTGTCCCCTCTTAAAAAAATTTACTAACTACCATTATACGAAATTTCCCCTTAAAAATAAAGCACCGCTACTCATTTCTATAAAAAGCTCTAAGACCTTGGACGGATATCCGTTTAAATTCAAGATATGGTATACTAAAGACAGTTTATAACCACTTTAAGGAGGAATTTAGAATGGGATTAATCAAAGCAGCAACAAGTATGATCAGCGGCGGATTAGCCGATCAATGGGTCGAAGTCATCGAACCTGATCGCATGAGTGATACCACTGTCTTGACCAAAGGAGTCAAGATTCGCAAAGATAGTAAACGTGGCGCGAATAAAAAAGGAACCGATGATGTGTTAACAGACGGTACTGTCATTCATGTTTATCCAAATATGATGATGTTGTTAGTCGACGGTGGAAAAATCATCGACTACACTGCTGAAGAAGGCTATTATACGATTGCAAATCATTCTGCTCCTTCAATGCTCAATGGTTCATTGAAAGAAGCCATTGCCGAAACGTTTGATCGGTTTAAATACGGTGGTGTGACACCTCAAAAACAACAAATTTTCTATATCAATCTACAAGAGATCAAAGGGATTCGCTTCGGGACGGCTTCACCTTTGAATTATTTTGATAATTTCTACAATGCCGAATTATTTTTACGTGCACATGGAACCTATTCAATCAAGATCACAGATCCGATCTTGTTTTATAAAAATGCGATTCCTCATGATCGTACACAAGTCGATATTCAAGATATCAACGAACAATACTTAGCTGAATTTTTAACAGCTTTGCAAACATCGATCAATCAAATGTCAGCTGATGGAGAACGAATTTCTTATGTTCCTTCTAAAAGCATGGCGCTAAGCAAATACATGAGCCAAGTACTAGACGATGAATGGCGTGACCTTCGTGGAATGGAAATCGTCTCAGTTGCAGTCGCAAGTATCTCGTATACCGATGATTCAATGAAATTGATCAATATGCGTAATCAAGGGGCGATGCTAGGAGATCCTGGTATTCGTGAAGGTTATGTGCAAGGTGCTGTTGCAGAAGGAATTAAAAATGCTGGTAGTAATCCAAATGGTGCTACAAATGGGTTTATGGGAGTCAACCTTGGGATGAATGCGGCTAGCGGTTTTATGAACCAAGCGTCACAAAACAATCAAGCCCAAATGCAACAACAGCAACAACAACAAACAAATAGTTGGACGTGTACAGAATGTGGGCAAGAAAACCAAGGGAAATTTTGCAGTAATTGTGGAACACCAAAACCAAGCACCACTCCTAGCATCAAGATGAAGTGTGCGGCATGTCATGAAGTCGTAGATTTATCAAATGGTGTGCCTAAGTTCTGTCCAGAGTGCGGCCAACCATTTCAGGCAATACCCTTAGATTAGTTGGAGGTGATGAAGATCGATGGACGTCATAACACATAAATGTCCTAATTGTGGCGGTGCACTCACTTTTGATCCGAGTGATCAAAAGTTTCACTGCCCTTATTGTTTAAGTATTTTCACCGCACAAGAAGTCACCCAATCTGAACAAGCACAACAAGAAGCCCACGTCGATGTAGACCCGGTCATCTCTGAAACCAATGTGGGCCAAGAAGAAGCAGAGATGGAACTGTTTACTTGTCCAAGTTGTGGTGCTGAGATCGTGACCGATGCAACGACTGCGGCAACTTATTGTTACTTTTGCCATAATCCAGTCGTCTTGACTGGACGTTTAAGCGGTAAATTCTTACCTAGTCGTGTCTTGCCTTTTGCCATCGACAAAGAAGAAGCAAAAGAAACATTCTTAGCTTGGGCGAAAAAGAAATGGTTTGTGCCAAAAAACTTTTTTGATGAAGCACAAGTCGAAAAATTGACCGGTGTCTACTTCCCCTACTGGTCAGTCGATGCACAAACAAAAGGAGAATTATCTGGTGTCGGAACCTCGATTCGTGTCTGGATCGTAGGCGACATTGAATACACGGAAACGAAAACATTTGCCGTAAGACGACAAGGAAAGATGCAGTTTAGAGAATTTATCAAACATGCTCTATCCAAAAATACCCAACAAAAAATGGTGACTGGCGTACAACCGTTTCCTTTAGAAAAAGCTGTTCCTTTTCAAAACCAATATCTCTCTGGTTTTCAAGCAGAAAAACGTGATCTAGAATTTATCGAGATCAAGCCAACTGTCGATCAAGAACTGACTGAAGCTAGTAGTCAGTTATTGCGCAATACGGTCAATGGTTACACTACGTTTCGTACAACACAAAGCTCTGCGCAAATTCTAAATGAACAAAATGAATATGTGTTATTACCCGTATGGCTTGTGACGTATCAAGCACAAGATCGTCAGACCCCTTTTTATTATGCAATGAACGGTCAAACCGGAAAAACAAGTGGTGTCTTACCATTGAGTTATCAAAAATTAGGTCTAGCATCTGCTGGGATTTTTGTTATTTTAGCTATCCTACTGATGATTGGAGGCTATTTCATATGAAAAAACGTTACTTTTTGCTACTTGTTTTATTTACTAGCTGCTTATTTTTTTCATCAAAAGCTTATGCACAAACGGTATTTGATCAAGCAAACTTATTTACGCAAAGTGAGATCGAGCAATTAGATGCACTAGCCACACCTTTAAATGAACGTATCAAAGGTCAAGCCTTTGTTGTCACGACGACAGAAAATCAGGATGACGAAGAAACTTACGCTGATGATTTTCTACGCGATCAAATCGGCAACAATAACAACGGTTCCGTTTTTTTAATCGATATGGGGAATCGCGGCTATCACGTTTCTACCTCTGGTAATATGATCGATTACGTTACCGATCGTCGATTAAGTGAACTTACAGATACGATCCAAACACAATTGTCAGCTGGTGACTATTATCAAGCGGCGGCGAGCTATCTAAACGAATTGACGACATTTGTCAAAGATGGTGTGCCCAGTGGCCAGTATCAAATCGATCGTGATACTGGAAAAATCACGTATTACAAATCCTTGACTCCTTTAGAACTCACGATTTCCTTAGTGGTCGCACTCATTTTTAGCGTAGGCTTTTTTATCATCATCAAAGCGCGCTATCAACTGAAAGGTAAAACATATCACTACCCGTTATCAGAAAAATCAAGCTTGGAATTGACCTTACAACAAGATCGATTGACTAACTCTTTTGTCACGACACGTAGAATCCCTAAAGCCAATAATAATAACGGTGGTGGATTTGGTGGCGGAAGTACGACCCATTCTAGCGGTGGCGGAACATTTGGTGGCGGCGGTGGAAAATTTTAGTCTCTGAGCTGGCACAAAATGGAGCGTTCTAAAAAAGAAGACGAACAATCCGAATAATCACTTTATCTATACCGATAATTCATCGATTTATTGTTGAAATAGTTCATTTTTAAATACTGATTATTCGCTTTTTAGAGGAGATGGTACACTACTGCTATCTCCTTTTTTAATGCATGAATTTTCAGAAAATAATGACAATAAAATCAAGAAATGATATACTGTGAAAAACAAAAGGAGTGGATTACATGGCAGTAACAATTGATTGGGAAAATTTGGGATTTGACTACATCAAAACCCCTTATCGCTTTTTAGCGACATATAAAGACGGCGCTTGGGATAACGGCACCCTAACTGAAGATAATGTGCTTCATATTTCCGAATCCTCTCCTGCACTTCATTATGGTCAACAGTGCTTTGAAGGATTAAAAGCTTACCGTAGAAAAGATGGCGATATCAATTTATTTCGTCCAGATGAAAACAGCAAACGTCTAAATAAAAGTGCTTCACGCTTACGTATGCCTGAAGTACCTCAAGAATTATTTTTAGAAGCCGTAACACAAGTAGTCAAAGCAAATGAAGCATTTGTTCCTCCATATGGAACAGGTGCTACGCTATATCTTCGCCCGCTATTGATTGGTGTTGGGGATATTATTGGCGTAAAACCCGCTAAAGAATTTATCTTCACTGTTTTTTGTATGCCAGTCGGACCTTACTTTAAAGGCGGATTAGTGCCGACAAACTTTATCGTATCAGATTATGATCGTGCAGCACCAAATGGAACCGGAGCAGCGAAAACTGGTGGAAACTATGCTGCGAGTATGTTACCAGGAGAAGAAGCACACAAGAAGAACTTTTCAGACTGTATCTATCTCGATCCAGAAACACATACGAAAATCGAAGAAGTCGGTTCGGCAAACTTCTTTGGAATCACTGCAGATAACCGATTTATCACACCAAAATCGCCATCAATTTTACCAAGTATTACAAAATATTCATTGCTCTATTTAGCAAGTGAGCGCTTGGGATTAGAAGCGATTGAAGGCGATATTTGTATCGATCGTTTAGATGAATTTGTTGAAGCTGGTGCTTGTGGTACTGCTGCTGTTATCTCACCGATTGGCGGAATCCAGACTAAAAATGACTTCCATGTTTTTTATAGCGAAACTGAAGTAGGTCCTGTGACAAAATCATTATACGAAGAATTAGTTGGCATCCAATTTGGAGATAAAGAAGCTCCTGAAGGTTGGATCTTTACCATTGAAGCTTAAAGAAAGGCTCTTTGTCAATAAGGACTGATGAAGAGAAATTTTATAAATCAGAGGAAGTAGAGAAATCTGCTTCCTCTGATTTTTTTGTTATTTTATGACGATTAACTGATTCATCATAAAAATTCTCGTTC